>NZ_JARRQY010000033.1:0-51990 GCF_037381185.1 Acidihalobacter sp. | reverse complement strand
AGGTGCTTGCCGGCGGCGATGCGCAGGCGCTGACGCCGGACGTCGGCGGGCAGGGCACAACGCAGAGCCTGGGCGCCGCCATTGCGTCGGCCGTGGCGCAGGCGTGACGGTGTGAGGCGTTTACTCCCAGGCGGCGAACGCGGGCGTCCAGCCGAGCAGTTGTCTGGCTTTGGCGGCGCTGAGATTCTGATCCAGACCGTAGCCGCTGGCCCAGGCGCCGTATTTCGACGTCCAGTGGCCGATGGGCAGCGGCACGGACGCGTCGGCGAGACCCAGGTGCGTCGCCAGGCGGCTGGCGATGACGGCCAAGGGTTCGGCGGGCACCGCTGCGCCGATGTAGTCCTCGCCGCGCCTGCCGGCATCCAGCACGAGGGCGTACAAGGCACCGATATCCCGCGCGTCGACCAGTGGCCAGGTCGCCGCCAGGGCCTGCGGCAATCGGATCTCGGACGTCTCCTCCGCCTCCCGAATGAGGATGGACGGCGCCCCGGGAGGACCGTCGACGACGTTCGCCGGATGCACCACACGGCCGTCGAAGACCTGCGAAGCCATTACGCGGCGCGCGTTGCGGGACAGCCAGGCCCATTCGGGCGGCGGTGCGTGAGGCGCGGTTTCGTCGGCAGGGCCGTGGGTGTCGCCGAACAGCCAGACACCGCCCGTGTAGAGCAGTACGCGCCGGGCGTGCCTGCGTTGCATGGCGCTTTCCAACCGGACCAGCAGCCTCGTGTCGATGTCCGGCATGTCTTCGTCGAAGGTGGCGGCTGCATGGACGACGGCGTCGAACAGGCCCAGTTTCTGCAGCCAGCGACCGCCGTCCGCCACGGCGATATCGCCGTCGAGCGGCGTGCAATTCAGGGCTTCGGCACATTGGCTGCCTGCCGCAGAGCGGCAGAGTATGCTGACGTCCGCACCCAGGGCGCGCATGGCGACAGCGGCGTGCCGGCCGATGAGGCCGGTGCCGCCGAGTATCAGAACGTTCACTTCGAGGACCTTCTGTCGGCGGAACGCTGGAATTCTACCCGTGCCTCGGACGATAAGGAGGGCACGATCAAGGCCGCGCGCTCGACCGGCTGCTTGTGCGGGTTTCGAATCAGCCGAAGTCCACGGCCGGCCCGGGGGCGTCGTTGATGCAGCCGTCTGCCGTCTGGTTCGTCTTCACGAACCGAGATGCTTCTCCCATTCGAGAATGTCCGGCGATGAACTCGTCCGCGGTGATCGGCGCGTTGATCTTGTACTCGACTTCCATCATTACTCTCATCTTTCAAGCATCGCTCTCTTGCGGCAATGATCGCACGACGCAAGCGAGTGTGTGCAGGGCGCCAAGCAGGGCGGCGCGAATCTCCGTATGGCGCACAATGGCGTCCTCATCGAGTCCGCTGCCGCTGCCTAGGACGGGCAAGGTGATCGAAGCCCCGTCGACGACGAGCGCGGACATCGTGCTCACGGTTTCGCGCAGGGCCGCCTGGGCGTGGCGGGCGCGCGGCGAGGCGTTCAGCAGGGCGACCGGCTTGCGTACGAACGATTCGTTGCCAACCATCCAGTCCAGCGCGTTTTCATCGCACCGGTGATGCCATGTGCGTATTCCGGGTTGGCGATGAGTAGCGCGTCTGCGACGATGATGCGCCGACGCAACGTTTCGACGGTTTCGATCGTTTCCGCGTCCAGGTCCGGATTGAACAGCGGGAGGTCGCCCAGTTGCCGAAACAACTCGATCTCGATCTCCGGAGGAGCGATACGCGCGGCGGCGCGCAGCAGGGCGCTGTTCAGGGATGCTGCGCGGAGACTGCCGGAGATCGCGAGTATTTTCATTGCGGCGCGGTTGCCGTGGAGTCCGCCCGATCGCAGGCCCGATCGGGCGGGCAGACTGCGATGGTCAGTGCCTTACTGCACCGCAGCGAACGCTTCCGCCACTTGACCGACGTTGCTCCGGTTGAGTCCCGCGACGCAGACGCGGCCGCTGGCGAGCAGGTAGACGCCGTGCTCGTCGCGCAGGCGGTCGGCCTGCTCGGCGCTGAAGCCGGTGTAGCTGAACATGCCGCGCTGGCGCAGCAGGTGCTCGAAGTCGTGGTCGGGCAGGGCGTCCCGCAGCGATGCCACCAGCGTTTCGCGCATTTCCAGGATGCGCCGACGCATGCCTTCGACCTCGTCGAGCCAGGCCGCTTTCAGCGCCGCGTCGTTGAGCACGTGCGAAACGAGCTGGGCGCCGAAGTTCGGCGGGCTGGAGTAGTTGCTGCGCACGGTGAACTTGAGCTGGCCGAACACGCGGTCGGCGGTTTCGGCATCGTCGCAGACCACCGACAGGCCGCCCACGCGTTCGCCGTAGAGCGAGAAGATCTTCGAGAAGGAGTTGGCGACGAGGAAGCGCAGACCTTGGTCGGCCATCGCGCGGATCAGGTAGGCGTCCTCGTCCGCGCCGTCGCCGAAGCCCTGGTAGGCAATGTCGAGGAAGGGAATCAGTTCGCGCGCCTTCGCGATTTCGATGACCTGATCCCACTGCTGATTCGTCAGGTCGGAGCCGGTCGGGTTGTGGCAGCAGGGATGCAGCAGCACGATGCTGTGCGCCGGCAGAGCGGAGAGCGTTTCGAGCATCGCGTCGAACTTCACGCCGCGGGTTTCGGGGTCGAAGTAGGGGTAGGCGTTCACCTTGAAACCGGCCCCGGACAGGATGCTGACGTGGTTCTCCCAGGTCGGGTCGCTGACCCACACCTGCGACTCCGGGAAGTGGCGCTTGAGGAAGTCGGCGCCGACCTTCAGCGCGCCGGAGCCGCCCACGGTCTGGATGGTGGCCACGCGTCCGGCCTGCAGTGCGGCATGCCCGTCGCCGAACAACAGGCTCTGGACGCCCGCGCGGTAGGGCGCCAGGCCCTCCATCGGCAGATAGCGCGGAGCCTTGCGCAGCATTGGTAGAATGGCTTCTTGCGCTTTGGCCACCGCCTGCAGCTGCGGCACCACGCCCTGTTCGTCGTAATACATGCCGATGCTCAGATTGACCTTGTGCGGGCGCTCGTCCTTCAGGAAACGCTCGACCAGCGACAGGATGGGATCGCCCGCATAGGGTTTGACATGTTCGAACACGGTGTGGCGTCTCCTTAGGTTAGTCTTTCGCGTCCGGCGTTCAGGCCAGATAGCGGTTGGGGCGGTGGTTCATGGCGATGATCAGGTTCAGCACGACGGCGCCCAGGATCGAGGCGATCAGCATCGGCAGACTGACTACGAACAGCGAGGCCACCACGACGCTCACATCCACGGCCATCTGGAATTTGCCCGCGCGAATTCCGTAATGGTCCTGCAGGTGCAGCGCCAGGATGTTCACGCCGCCGAGGCTGGCCCGGTGGCGGAACAGCACGATCATGCCGAGCCCGATGAGAATGCCGCCGAAGCCGGTCGCGTAGAACGGCTGCAGCTGATCGATGTGGATGAACATCGGCTGCAGTCCGGAGAATACCGAAACCAGCGTCACTGCGCAGAAGGTTTTGAGCGTGAACTGCCAGCCCATGCGCCTCACGGCCAGGTAATAGAAGGGCAGGTTGATGACGAAGAAGGCCAGTCCGAAGGAGACGCCGGTCACGTAATGGATCAGGAAGGCCATGCCAGCGGTGCCGCCGGTCAGTGCACCCACCTCGCGCAGCAGAATGACGCCGAAGGAGACCATCAGCGTGCCAATCAGCATGGCCAGAGCGTCTTCGACGAGGCTATGCGGAACTTTGGTCAGGGTAGCGGTGTTTTCCATGTTTGCAGCCCGATATCGGTTGCCGGCATGGCGCGGATGCATTGTGCACGCGTCGTGCGCGGGGTGTTTGTGTTCAATCGTTTTGAGCGAAAATTGTACCAGGAATGCGTGTTATGTGCGATATGTTGTTCTATTCGCTAAATGTGCTCGTTTTTTCATTGATCTATGCGTGAGGCGCGCAAAAGAGCTACTGCGCCGGCGAGTCGCTGACCAGGCCGTTTTCCTTGAGGCGTTCGAGTACCACCGAGGTTTTCACATGCGCGGTGCTCTTGTGCATTGATATTTGATTGATCAGCCGGCTCAGGCCGTCAAGATCGGCCACCGCCACCTTGAGCAGATAGTCGGAGTCGCCGGTCGTCTTGTAGGCGTCGACGATGGCGCTCTCCGCGGCCAGCATGCTGCGGAAAGCTTCGGCGTAATCCTGGGTGTGGTTGACCAGGCTGACCTCGACCAGTCCCACGACGCCCAGCCCCATGGCCTGCGGCGCCAGCCGGGCATGGTAGCCGAGTATGAGCTGCGCCTGTTCGAGATTGATGCGCCGGCGCGAACATTGCGAGGCCGAAAGCCCCACGAGGTCGCTGAGTTCCTGGTTGGTCAGGCGCCCGTTGGCCTGCAGCAACTCCAGGATCTTGAGGTCGTGGGCGTCTAGATTGTTCATGAGTTTGCGCGCATTAGGTTCATTGGCCGCGGATCGACGTTGCGCATGATGCCATACGAGCGAGCTGCGACAGCAAAGGCGGTCTCCCTACGCAAGCGTCAGCCGGACAGGGCGTTCAGAAGATCGACGTATGAGCCTTGCACGAGGCGGTCGGCGCCTATCCCCAGCCTGTCCATCAGTTCGTGAGCCTCTCGAATGCCTTCTTGCGTGGTTTCGCCGTCTTCGAGCACGCCCTCGAGTTCCATGAAATCGCCGAGTCCTTCGACGCGGTCGAGATGCACGCGCGTGCGTCCGACCAGGAACAGCGTGCGCCGCTTGCATACCCGCCCCGCCTGGCCGTACGCGAGCGACAGGGTCTCGCGCAGCGTTTCCGGCTCGGCTGTAGGGCTGCGTACGTAAAAGGACTCCTTGGGGCCCTGTTCGTCGGAGCGGCGGTAGAAGATCAGCTCGCCTGAGTCGGACGGGAACATGCGCAGCTTCAGGCATCCGCCGTCGCAATGGAAAAACGTGTCGTCCTGGATGATTTCTTTCGAGCCAGAATCGGCTATCACCGCAACGACAGTGGCCAGTGCGTCGACGCTGTCGATCCGTGCCTTGGTTTCGACATTTCTGGGCATGGGGCGTTCGCTCGATATCTACAGGTTGATTTGCCAGTAGCCCACGTCGATCCACTGGTCGAACTTGAAGCCGACCCGCTCGAAGTGCGCCGCTTTCTTCATGCCCAGCTTCTCGTGCAATGCGACACTGGCCGGATTGGGCAGGGCGATGCCGCCGATGGCCGTGCGCACGCCGCGCCTCTCGAGGTCTGAGAACAGTGTCTCGTAGAGCAGGCTGCCGATGCCCCGGCCGAGCGTTTCGGGGTGGAGATAGACCGTGGTTTCGACCGAGAAGCGGTAGGCCGAACGCGCCTTCCAGGGTGCTGCGTAGGCATAGCCGAGCAGTTGGCCATCGCGTTCGGCGACCAGCCAGGGCAGGGAACTCGAACCGACCGTCTCGATTCGCGCCGCCATCTGTTCAGGCGTGACGATTTGTTCTTCAAACGTGATGACGGTGTTGGCGATGTAGTGGTTGTAGATGCCGGCGATTTCTTCGGCATCCCGGACAGTTGCGGGGTGGATCACGACGTTGTCCTCGGTGCGCCCGCATTCAGCATGAGTGCGAAGATCAGGTAAGCCGTGATGGCCACGGCGGGTAGTGCATACCACCAATAGGCGATGGCGCTGCTGCCATTCCAGTAGAGAATAATCATTAGCACGGCGCTCAATACACAGCTTAGCGGCAGAGCGTAGATGGACCAGTCCAGGACCTTGCTCTGCATATGCGTCAGCGTACGGCAGTTGGCGATGCCGGCGGAGGAGAACACCACCAGCATGAAGAACATGGCGGCCAGGGTCAGCTGTACGAGGCTGCCGAAAATGACCCAGAGCAGAGACATGGCGACTTCCGTTTAGAATGACAGGTTGAACACCAGCGGTGCCACCAACAGCATGGCGCCGTAGATCAATGCGATGGCCAGCAGATTGAGCCACAGGCCGGCCTTCATCATATCCGCGATATGCAGGCCTTCGTAGGAGAACACGATGGCGTTGGGCGGAGTCGCCACCGGCATCATGAAGGCCATGGACGCCGCCAGTGCGGCGGGTACCGCCAGCACCATCGGGCTCTGACCGAGGCCGACGGCGACCGCGCCGAGGATCGGCAGGAAGGTGGCGGTGGTGGCGGTATTGGAGGTCAGTTCGGTCAGGAGGATGATCGCCGCGATGGTGACCAGTACGATCAGGCTGATGTCGACGGCCGCCAGTCCGGCCACGGCCTCGCCGATGGCTGTGGCCAGGCCGGTGGTCTTGAACGCCCCGGCCAGCGCCAGTCCGCCGCCAAACAGCAGCAGCACGCCCCACGGCACCTTCCTGGCGGCATCCCAGTCGACCGTGAAGCGGCCTTCCTGAACCGAGGCGGGCAGGGCGAAAAGCACTGTGGCCCCCAGCAGGGCGATACTGGTGTCGGTGATGGAAAGGCCTGTCAGCGCAACCAGCGGCTTGCGGAATATCCACAGCAACGCGGTGCACAGGAACACCGTGAGAACGATGCGCTCTCCGCGCGACATCGGCCCCATTTGCTGCAGTTCCTCGTCGATCAGTCCGGCCGCTTCCCCCAGTTCGATGTCCTTGACCGGGAAGATCACCCGGCACAGCAGCAACCAGGTCAGCGGCAGCATGACCGCCACCAGGGGCACGCCCATCAGCATCCAGGTGCTGAAGCCGATATGGATGCCGTAGGTGTCGGCGAGAAAGCCCGCCAGCAGGGTGTTGGGCGGCGTGCCGATCAACGTGCCCACGCCGCCGATGGAAGCGCTATATGCCACGCCCAGCAGCAGTGCGATGCCGAAGCGGCGTGCCTTGGCCGGCTCGTCCACGCGCGCGGCCACGAACTCGACCATCGAGATGCCTACGGCGTACATCATCACCGCCGTCGCCGTATTGGATATCCACATGGACAGGAACGCGGTCGCCAGCATGAAGCCGGCGATGATGCCCTGAGGCCCGGTGCCGGCGATCTTCACGATGCGCAGCGCGATGCGTCTGTGCAGCCCCCAGCGCTGCATGGCCGCGGCGATCAGGAAGCCGCCGAGGAACAGGAAGATCAGCGGGTCGCCGTAGCTGGCCGCCACGGCTTTCTGCCCCGTGATTCCGAGCATTGGCATCATCGGGATAGGCAGCAGTGCGGTCACCGCGACGGGCACCGCCTCGCTCATCCACCAGATCACCATCCACGCCGCCAGCGCCACCAGATGCCAGGCTTCGGGGTTCAGGCCTGCCGGCGCGGGCAGCAACAGCAGCGCCAGCATCACTAGCGGTCCGAGCCAGAGCGCGATCAGTTTCTTGCGTGGAATTCGCACGGGTGGGGAGGGCTCCGTTCGGTCGTTGGCAGAGACTCCTCTAAAATACCGCGTGGCCGCCAAGTTAGGCTAGAGTGTAAATGCCCCGGAGCGGCTTATCTCTTACCATCGCGCCCCGGGAAGGGTCGCAATGACGGGCAGGAAGATGCCAGCTCGCTGGTCGCGGCACGAAAGTCGCTTGGTGCAGGATCAATCGTAAGCAATACTCCCCATCAAAAGGGCCAACATAGCCGACGAATCTGCGCCATGAACCTAAGCATGAAAAGGGAAGATGCGCTGAGGGGCGAGCAGGTAAAGTTTCTCTATCGTCATCTGCCTACGGCTCTCATCATCAATGTTCTGCTGAGCGCCATTGTCGTCGCCGTACAGAGCGAGGTCGTCGAGGCTTCGCTGCGTTTCGGCTGGCTGGCCGTGTTCTACAGCATCCTGGCGGTTCGGGTGGTGGATGCTGCTTCTCTGGTGCCGCGCCGTTTCAGATTCAGAGTATGACGCCCAGCGCTGGCTGGACCTCTTCCGGGTTACCGCAGCGGTGACCGGTCTCGGCTGGGGGGTGGGCAGCATCCTGCTGTCGCCGGCCGGGAATATCACCCATCAGGTCTATATGGTTTTCGTTCTCGGCGGTCTCTGTGCAGGGGCCATCACCTCCATGGGCTATTTGTTGCCTACGATGTCGCCTTTCATTGGATATATCGCGCTGCAGGACAACAAGGTATTTCTCGGTATAAGCGCGATGGCCTTGTTGTCTCTCGCGTTCATCACGGCGAGCGCCAGACTGTCCGAGCGTACGCTCCACGAGAATTTCACGCTGCGCATCAGGGCAGTGGAAGACGAGGAGCGTTTTCGCAGGATGCTGGAACTCAGTCCGATCGCGGCCTGCGTAACCGATGTCGATATGCGGCGCATTCTGTTCGCCAATCAAAGCTACGCGGCACTTTTTTCGGGGCTGTTGCCGGAGCAGGTCATGAGAGGCGACCCCAAGCGATTCTATGCTCAGCCCGAGGAGTACGCCGCCGCGCTGGAAAAGCTCGCATGCGGCGAAAAAGTCGCCGGCAAGCTGCTGGAATTGGCGTTCTCGGACGGGCCCGAGGGCAAGAAATGGGTTCTGGCGACTTATCTAAGCACCGAGTACCGGGGGGAACCCGCGGTTCTCGGCTGGCTGTACGACATCACGGACCGCAAACAGGCGGAAGAATACATTCAGCATCTTGCATACCACGACCCGCTGACCGAATTGCCCAATCGGATGTTGTTGCGCGACCGGCTGAACCAGGCGCTGGCTCTTGCCGAATGCGACAAGAGTGCCGTGGTGCTGATGTTCGTCGATCTGGACGGCTTCAGCCGGTCAACGACGCTTATGGGCACGATGTCGGTGACCTATTGTTGAAGGCGGTGGCCAAGCGTCTGCGCGATTGTGTGCGCAGATCGGATTCCGTCGCCCGCATCGGTGGCGATGAATTCATCATATTGCTGACGACGATCGAGACGACAGAGAATGCCATGGAGGTGGCAGAAAAGATCCGGCAATCGCTCAATGAATCCTTCGTTCTTGCCGGACATGCGCTGCATATCTCTTCCAGCATCGGTGTGGCGGCCTATCCGGATCATGCCCGAAATGCACGTGAACTGATCCATTGCGCCGATATTGCGATGTACTACGCTAAGGCGGAGGGGCGCGACGCCGTACGGCTTTATCGGCCCGGCATGGAGAGCGGCGACGAACGCCCGGAGTGAGTTCCGAGTACCGTGGGCTCAGAGATAGGGGAGCGGTAGCGAGGGCAGGCGGTTGGGTGCCAGCGTATTCGTCGTAAATTGGCCGTGAGCGGGTGAGAGCGGCGGTTTTCAGTCGTTTTTGCCCTGAATTCCGGCATGCACGGACTCATGACCTTCGTTCCATAGCACGTTCTGCACGATTGAGCAGATCAGCCAGTCTCGCCCGATTCTTTGCACTCCAAAGGTGTAAAGGCAATGTGTATCGAGTCTTTTACCCGTAACGTCTCTCCTGAAAATGACCATCGAGGCGATGGCTTCGCCCCGATCCCCTTTCAGACGTACCTGGATATTGCTCAGCATGTGCTGGGTATCGAGTTCGTGCAGGGCGCTTTGTCTGAGTTCCACGAAGTGCTCCCGGCTGATCGTCTCGGGTGGCGTATGGCGCAGCTGCGAATAGTCGGTATGCAACGTATCGGCAAGGCATTCTCCCAGTCCGGTCCAGTCCTTCCGGTCGAAGCTGTTCGCGTAAGCGGTCAGCAGTTCACGGATTGCGAGTCTGTCGCGGATCTCGGACACGAGCCTATCTCCAATGCTCAGTCGGCCGGAGGGCCTTTGAGTTCAACGGTGTTTCCCTCGGGGTCGGTGAGGTAGGTGGATGGCCCTTCACCTTCGGCGCCGTAGCGGGACTTCACGGGACCGGCCTCGATCCCGTGCGCTTCCAGATGGCTGCGGATGGTTGCCTCGTCGAACGGCTCGATGCGCAGGCAAAAGTGATCCTGGTTGCGGCCTTCGCTGCCGGGTGCCGCTCCACCGGCTCTGCCCAGCTTGCCGTCCACTAGAACCAGGTCGATGAGAGAGCGCCCGGCGCGAAGCTGAATCAGGCCGAGTTCGTCTTGACGTTTTTCTATCGTGCAGCCCAGCGCACCGCAGTAGAAGGCGATCATGGCATCGAGGTCGACAATGCGCAGGACGAGATGATCGATTTCATGGATGCGGAACATCGCAGCTCCAATGGGAAATTTGTTTGACCATAAAGGCTGGATACGCTGGCTAAAAGGCTAGGCTGGCGATCTGCGGTGTTGCGTGCTCACTACGATCGAGCATCCGTTCCAGGCGACGAAGCAGCGCTTCGGACATCGCAAGGCCCGTTACCGCGGCTTGGTCAAGAACCAGGCGACGGGTGGATTCTTACATTTGGCCGTGATGTTGCGCAACGCCAGCCAGATCAGCTTGGTGGTCGCCTCGTCGTTCGGGAAGTGGTCTTGTCGCGGGCTTTTGCACACGCTGCTGTTGAAGCTTGCGATGCGTTGGTGGTGTAGAGGATTTTGTGCGCCGATGCGGCGAAGGCGAAGAACAGGCTGATCTGTGCCCAGTGGCGCCGCCAGCTCTGCACCACGGTCGGGAAGCGCTCGCCCCAGGGTGGGTCTCTCAGACCATCCTTGGTTGAGCTTAGCGTGTCTGTTCGCCCACCTGCTCGTCTCGCAATAACTGCTGCGCTAGGACCAGTGCGTCGTCCTTGGTGGCAACCATGAGCATGGGATAGCGCCAGAATTTCTCATACACCAAGGTGAACGCCTTGGTTGCCAGCCGCTTGGCGGTATTCGGCTCGATGTAGATCGCTGCCTTGACGAAAGCCCGCAATTCTCTCTTGTGGCGTTTCATCCAAAGCGACGCTTGCTTCATTTCTTCCGGCGAATGTTCGTGATCGCCTTCATCAAGACCCTCGTCGTTGAGCAGAACGAAGATTTCCTTGCGTGCGAGCAATGCCTCGAATTCGGCAAAAGGCGAGGCTTCGGGATCGGTGACGGGCGCATTTAGTCGCATCCAGACCAGGGGGAACCGCGAGGCGTCAATCTGCATGCCAATACTCCTTCGGAACATAAAGAGAAATTGCTGGCGGCCATACCTCATCAGAAAAATGGGGCTCTTCCAGTCAGGAGGAGCCATGCCCCGAGCGAGCAGAACGGCCAGCATGGTCAATGGCACGATACCTCCGAAGTGACTGGACGTCATTGCATAATTTGGTCATGATATTTTTCAATTAGGCCAGAACCTCATCTTTGATCCTAGGCTCAACACACCTCATGTCGAGCATTGCCATCACCGATCTGACCATAGTCCGAGACGTGGATAACGTCCCCCGTCCCGTTGTCGCCCTGAGTGCTGCGTCGGTAACAACGAACTGGGAACATGCGAGGCATCAGCACCACAAGGCGCAACTGCTTTACTCCGTACGCGGCATCCTCAACTGCGAAATCGAGGACGGCGTCTGGATCGTGCCTCCGCAGTGCGCGGTATGGATACCGGGTGATTTACCCCACTCGGCCCGTGGGTCGGGTGAAACGGAATGTTATTGCCTGTTCGTCGAGCCTGATGCCGCACAGGATCTTCCAAGAAACTGCTGCACGATTTCGATATCGCCGCTGTTACGCGAATTGCTTCTGAAGGTGGCGGGTTTTCCCGAGTCGTATGCGTCAGGGGGACGGGAAGATCGACTGATCGCCACTTTACTGGATGAGTTGGCGGCGGCTCCGGTGGAAGACTTGCATCTTCCTATGCCGCGCGATCCGAGATTGCGTCGGCTCGCGGAAATGCTGCTGGCCGACCCTGCGGACAAAACCTCGAAGGGCGATTGGGCCACCCGCATTGGCATGAGCGAGCGAAGCATGAGTCGGCTCCTGCTGCACGAAATCGGCATGAGTTTCGGACGCTGGCGCCGGCAACTGCATGTGATCCTTGCGCTTCAACGCCTGGCCAAAGGCGAAAGCGTGCAGACGGTGGCATTGGAATTGGGCTACGAAAATGCCAGCGGCTTCGTCACCATGTTCCGCAAGGCAGTAGGCATGCCTCCTGCGCGATACTTCTCGGAACGCATGACCGGCGCAGAGACTATGGCTGTGCCAGGCATCATGCTTTCCGATCATGGTTCAACCTGATTGAGTTCTGCGACAGATAGCTCCTACGCTTTAGTGAACACCCTGAACTACCACTTCAGGAGTCCGCGCGATGCCGAAACCAGGCCCACGAACTACCTATCGATACAAGGCTGTTGCGTACTTTGCCAAGCAGTCCGGGTGAAATGCGCCTTCATGAAAGACTATGTCGACCAGTTTCGGCGGCGCAGCATGTGCTGGGCTCGGACCCCAGCGGCTACTACGTCTGACTGAAGCAACCGGCGCGTGCGTGAGCCAGGGAGAATTGCTGCCTGATGGGATTGATCAAGCAGTCTTGGCTGGAAAGCGGAGCGGTCTACGGTTACCGCAAGGTCACGACTGACCTGGGCGAACGCTGCAGCCGTCATCGCGTGGCGCGACTCATGAAACTGGCCGGCCTGCGCGCCCAAGCGGGGTACGGAAGACGGCTCAAGCCGCGTGGTGCTTTGCCGGCCACGTTGGGCCCAAGCGGCTGCAACGCCAGTTTACCGTCGATGCACCCAATACCCATTGGGTTGCGTACATCACCTACATCCGCACGCATGAAGGTTGGGTGTTCTTAGCCGTGGTGCTCGACCTGTTTTCGCGATGTTCTACAACCCGTGGAGTCAGCACGGAAGCAGCCAGGGGCTGTCGCCGGTAGAGTACGAAAAGTGGTTCCTAGAAGGTGGCTCGTGAGCGTCTGCGGAACACTGGTCGATTCAATCCGCGCCAGATACGCATCTGGCGCGGCGGACAGTAGGTGCTTGGTCGGTCGTCGTTCTTCCGTTCTCCGGTCAGGTCGTAGTTACCGGGCAGGGCATGCTGTGCTCTTGGTCCTCAAGCAGTTTGTCCATCGATCTGTCATCAATGTTGGGCTTGTTGTGCCGTGCCATGGAATCCTCCTTGGAGCACTAGTATCGGGCTTGACGCACAAAATTTCCTACGCCCTTAAGCGCAGCACTCCGGTGGTAGGCGAATCTTCCTTATATCCCTCTCGTCATTCCCGCGCATGTCTTGAGCGATATCTGCGCCGAGCAGCCTTCGTTTTTGTTCCTGCACACAGTTCAGTCCCGAGCTGGAAAGCGATGTTATCCGATTTCATAGAGGCTTCGGACGGTGCGTAACTACATGATGTGACGCCGAAAAATCATTTGCAGTCGGGTTGAGGAGAAAAAAATTGAAATACGAATGGAACTGATAATGATTCGCATTGTCGTATTGGTTGCGTGTATGGCGTTCGATCCTTGGCACGCATCGCTCAACGCCTTCTGCAATCGGCGTTGGCATTACTGGATAAAGGCTCTTGAGGAGATTGAGTTATGGAGAAGGTCAGTCGCGGTTTCGCGAACGGGAAGACGTTGGCGTGGATGCGCGGTGCGTCCGTTGCCCTGGGGTTGTCTTTGGGGGTGATGTCGATCGCGCAGGCGCAGCAGACGCTGGTGGTCTACAACGGCCAGCATGAGCAGTCGGTCCGCATCATCAACAAGGCATTCGAGAAAGCCACGGGCGTGAAGGTCGTCGTACACAGCGACGACTCTCCACCGATCGTCAAACAGATTCTGGCGGAAGGCAGCCGCAGTCCCGCCGATGTGGTGTACGTCGAGAATTCGACTTCGATCAATGTCCTGAACGAAAAGGGCAGGCTGGCCAAGGTCTATGCCTCGACGTTGGCGCAGGTGCCGAGCCAGTACAACGCGCCCGACGGTCACTGGGTTGGCGTGGTGCTGCGTCAGAATGTGCTGACCTGGAACCCGCACATGATCACGAAGCAGGACTTGCCCAAGTCCATGCTGGATATTGCCAACGCGCAGTGGAAAGGCAAGGTTGGTGTCGCACCGAGCGATCCCGATTTCTTTCCTTTGGTCAACGCGGTGATTGCGCTCAAGGGCAAGACAGCCGCGCTGCACTGGCTCGAAGGGCTGAAGAAGTACGCGAAGATCTATGACGACGACGAGGGCGTGGTCGCCGCGGTCCAGCGTGGGGAAATCGCCTGTGGACTGACCAACAATTACTACTGGGCGCGTGCACGGCAGGCGATCGGCGCCAGCAAGATGGTATCGAAAGTCGCGCATTTCGAGCCGGGCGACGTCGGCAATCTGGTCAACGTTTCCGGGGCCGGCGTGCTCAAGAGCGCCCCGCATCCGAAGCTGGCGCAGCGTTACCTTGCGTTCATGGTCAGCCGTGACCTGCAGAAGAAGCTGGCCGAGGGCAATCAGGATTTCGAGTATTCGGTGCTGCCTGGCGTACCGGCCAACCCGGTAAACACGCCGTTCAAGGACCTGCATCCGCCCAAGGTCACCACGACGCAGCTCGGTACCTATCCAGAAGCGGTCAAGCTGCTGGAACAGGTCGGGCTGATCTGAGCTTCAGAAGATGAAGGGAACGATGCATAAGCGGCCTTCCAGAGTCGCCAGTCTCGCCGCTTTGCCGGCGGTGATGCTGGTGCTGGCGCCGATCGCCGTGACCGTCTGGCAGGCCGCGCATGTGCAGCAAGGCTGGGTGAGCGTGTTCCTGCGCAGCCCGGCCTCGCTGCCCCTGTTGCTGAATACGGTCGGCTTGACGGTAAGTGCCACCTTGGCGGCGGCGGTGCTGGGCACCGTAGCCGCTTTTCTGGTGGTGCGGACCAACGTGCCCCTGCGCGGGCTATGGCTCGCGCTGGGTGCGGCGCCACTGGCCGTGCCGGCATTCGTCGCCAGCTATGCCTGGGTGTCGATCAGCCCCTGGTTCGAAGGCTTCGGCGGGGCTCTGCTGGTGGTGTCTCTGGCGTATTACCCGCTGGTGTTCCTGCCGGTAATGGCCGCGCTGCGCAATCTCGACCCGAGCTACGAAGAGGCGGCCCGGGTGTTGGGGCGCAGCGGTCGGCAGACGCTGTTCAAGGCCGTGTTGCCGCAACTGGTGCCCGCCATCATGGGCGGCGCTTCGTTGGTCGCATTGAACGTGCTGGTTGAATACGGCGCCTTTGCAATGATGCGGTTTCATACCTTTACCACCCAAATATTCCTTGCCTTCACCACGGGAATGGATCAGGGCGCGACATCGGCGCTGTCGATGGTGCTGCTGGCCCTGTGTCTGCTGGTGCTGGCGCTGAACGGCGTGTTCGATCGTCCGCGACGCTATGCGCGCGTCGCCAGGGGCGCGGCGCGCATCCAGCAGAAAATTGACCTTGGCCTGTGGCGTTGGCCGGCGGCGCTGTTTCAAGCCACTCTGGCAGGAGTCAGCGTGGGGGTGCCGCTGGCGACCATTGTCTATTGGCTGGGGCGGCACGGCGCAAGCGCGATCTCGCCGGCGATCGGCAGCCTGCCCAACGTGATGCAGGCGTCGCTGACGTCGATCGGATTTGGCCTGGGCGCCGCAATTCTGACCTGCGTCCTGGCTTTCCCGCTGGCCCTGCTGGCGGCGCGCCACGAACGTTTGCGTTGGGTACGGGTGCTGAACCGCGGTGCGTGGATGGCTCAGGGGCTGCCGGGCATCGTGGTGGCCTTGAGTTTCATCGTCGTTGCCATACGGCTTCTGCCCTGGTTGTACCAGAGCACGGCACTGCTGCTGGTGGCCTATTCGATTCTGTTCATGTCCTTCGCGCTGGTCAGCCTGCGCGCCGCGCTGGTGCAGGCGCCCGCGAGCCTGGAAGAGGCGGCACGGATGCTTGGGCGAGGGCGATTGGCCGTGTTGCGGCGAATCACCCTGCCACTGGCGCTGCCCGGCATCGGTGCGGCGGCGGCGTTGGTGTTCACTGCCGTGGTCGCCGAACTGACGGCGACGCTGCTGCTGGTGCCATTGGGGGACAACACTCTGGCGACCCGGGTATGGCAGGACATTTCCACCCTGGCGTTCGCGTCCGCGGCGCCGTTTGCCGCCGTGCTGATCCTGCTGTCCGCCGTCGGAAGCTGGCTGGCCGTGCGGCGCTTTGGCGAAACCGCTGCAGTGCGGGGAGATTGATGATGACTGATGAAACCCACGCCTTGTCGCTCGAAGGTGTGCGCAAGCGTATTGACGGACGAACCGTGCTTGAGCGGATCGACCTTGAACTGCCGGCCGGCGAATTGGTGACCATCCTGGGTTCGTCCGGGGCCGGCAAGACGACCCTGTTGCGGTTGATCGCCGGCCTCGAACCGCTCGACGACGGCACCATTCGCCTCGATGGACGGGTCGTCGCCAGCCCCGGTAGCGCGCTGCCTCCGGAAAAGCGTCGGATCGGTTACCTGGCGCAGGAAGGGGCGCTGTTTCCGCATCTGACGGTTGCCGACAACATCGCCTTTGGGCTCAAAGGCGCGCGTCGCGCGCATACCCGGATCGTCGAGCGCATGCTGGAACTGGTGAGTTTGCCTGTCGACTACGCCAAGCGTCATCCGCACCAGCTTTCCGGGGGCGAACAACAGCGCGTCGCGCTCGCTCGGGCGCTGGCGCCGAGTCCGCGTTTGGTGTTGCTGGACGAGCCCTTCTCATCGCTCGACGCCGGTCTGCGTGCGGAAGTGCGCGAAGCCGTGTCGAATGTGCTGAAACAGGTCGGAGCGAGCGCGGTGCTGGTCACCCACGACCCTTCCGAGGCTATGTCCATGGGTGATCGCGTAGCGGTGCTGATGCACGGGCAGGTCGCGCAATGTGCCGACCCGGTATCGCTCTATCGCCGGCCGGTCAATCCGGAGGTGGGGCGTTTCGTCGGTCAGGCAATTCTGCTCGAGGGCACCGGGCGCGACGGGCAGGTGCTATGTCCGCTGGGCGCTCTGAATTCCGACCGGAGGATAAAGAATTCCGATGCTGTTCGGGTGCTGATTCGCCCCGAGCAGATCGGTCTGGTCCCTTACGGGGCCCCCGAGAGCGTCGCCGCCGATACGACGCAGATTCGTTATTTCGGCCGCGATGCACTGATTGGCCTTCGGCTTCACGAGTTGGCCGAGGTGTCGATTACGGCCCGTGTGTTCAGCCACGCAATTCCCCGGTTGGGGGATCGTGTTGGCATCACCGTTACGGGTCGCGTTTGTAGCTATCCCCTTGCTGCTCCCGCCGATGCGTTGCCGCGGATCGGTATACCGCAGGTCGAGCATGGTGACAGGGATGCATTGGGGAGACCACGTGTTCTTTAAAAAAGCAACTGTTCTTAGGAGACAAGTATGAAACATCGCATTCGCTTGGCGCTGGCCGCCACCTTTTCGGCTCCGCTCGCGTTGGGCGCGGCATTACCGGCGCAGGCCGCTTCGGCGCTGTATTCGCCGGCCCAGGGTGGGCCGGCGACGGGTTTTTTGTCCACGCTGACCGGGAACGCCTTTCTGGCCTCGTCCGTGCCGTTCTCCGGCCCCGGCGCCGGCAACGAGAACCCCTATTCGTTGGTCGTTGCGCCGGTGTCCGTGGGGAAAATCAAGAAAGGCGACGTCCTGTTCGATAATTTCAACAATTCCGACAACCTGCAAGGCACGGGTACGACGATCATGTTGTACGACCCTAGGACCAAGGCGGTTTCGGTGTTTGCCCATTTCGATCAGAAGCAAGCCCAATGTGCCGGTGGAATCGGTCTGACGGCGGCGATGGCGGTGCTCAGGTCAGGTTATGTCGTGGTTGGTTCTACGCCGTCAACCAACGGAGAAACTAGCACCCTGGGTCAGGGCTGTCTGCTGGTGGCCAATGCCGAAGGACGCTGGGTGAAAACCATCAACAATGCCAAGATCAACGGGCCTTGGGGCAACATGGCCGTAGTGGACAAAGGCGACAGTGCAATCCTGTTCATCAGTAATGTCGGCTATGGCCTGAAAGGCGCCTCGACGAAAGATATCAAGCATTACGAGACGGTCGTACGTGTGCGGTTCGCAGCGTTGTCTGGTAAAGCCCCGAAAGTGAGGGATATTACGACAGTCGGCAAAGGATTCCCGGCGCGTTCGTCGGCGAGTGCCTTCATCAAAGGACCGACAGGGCTTGCTCTTGGAGCCAACGGTACCCTCTATGTCTCGAACGCGCTTGACAACAGCGTCAACGTCATACCCGACGCACTGACCCGGCGGGCTCCGCCCGCCCAGGGGCAGGGCATGGGGGCCGTGTTGACCAAGGGCGGCGCTTTGAAGTGTCCCCTGGCCATGGTGGTGACGTCGCAGCAGACGCTCATCGTCAGCAATGCGCTCAACGGCCAGTTGGTCGAGATCGACAGCAAGACTGGCAAGCAACTGGGTACCTACTGGGCTGACAGCGATCCCGCGCAGCAGCCGCCGGGCAATGGCGACCTGTTTGGTCTCGCATTGGTGCCGGGTGGCAAGGGACTCTATTACGTACAGGATGACAACAACACCTTGATGCAGGCGATGACGAAATGAGTCAATCCGACAAACCAGATTCAGCGCGTCGGCGGTTCCTTAATGCAACGGCCGCTCTGGGTAGCGGCACGCTGGGCAGTGCTTTGCTGCCCAGCCAGTCCGCCCAGGCGGGCGAAACCGTCGCCAAGAGCGCTGTGGGCGGGAAGCGGCATACAGTTCCCTTTCATGGACGCTGGCAGGCGGGAATTCTCGAGCCGAAATTGCAGCAGGGCTACAGCTATTTTGCCGCTCTGGACGTCAAAACCGACAAACGGAAGGACTTGATCCGTCTGTTCAAGGACTGGAGTCTGGCAGCCCAGCGCTTGACCAACGGATTGTTTGCCGTGGGGCAGCCGGATTCGCTGCACAAGCCGGACGTGAACACTGAAGAGGTGCTCGGGCTCAACCCGGCGCGCTTGACGCTGACGTTCGGCTTCGGCGCGGAGTTCTTCCACCAGAACGGAAAGGACCGCTTCGCTCTGGAAAAACAGCGTCCCGATGCGTTGGTCGATACGCCGAAATTTCCCAATGATCAGATCAAACCGGGTTGGTTCGGGGGGGCGCTGTCGATTCATGCGCAATCCGACGATCCGCAGGTCGCCTTCAATGCTGTTCGCGAGATGGTGAGTCTGTCCGGCGGACTCGTCGATTTCCGCTGGATGATGACCGGTTACCTGCCGGGCTACCTGACGCACGATCTCGACCGAGAGCACGGCGGCATCACCCGCGATCTGCTGGGATTCGACGATGGCATCGTTAACCCCCGCACGCCCGAACTCCAGAAAAAGTGGATCTGGGTGGGTGAGGAAGGTCCCGAGTGGATGCGTGACGGTAGCTATCAGTTCTTCCAGCGGATGCAGATCGACTTGCGTCACTGGGATCAGATGCCGGTGGATTTCCAGGAAAAATCCATCGGCCGGCATAAATACTCCGGCGCCCCTTTGGGCAAACGGAGCAAATACAATTCGGACGGCCACCTGACGCCAATGGACTTCAAGGCAAAGAAGAGCAATGGTGAATTAGTGGTTCCCCACAATGCCCATGCCAGATTGGGCTCGCCGGATGAGAACAACGGCGTGCATATCTTCCGGCGCAGCTACAACTATAGCCATGGGGTATCGCACGAAGCGGAGAGATGGCCTCCCTGGCACCAGGGGATGTTCTACGATGGGGGGTTGGATTTCCTCAGCTATCAGCGCGACCCGCGCAACTCCTGCATTCCCATGTATGCGCGCATGGACCTTATCGATGCGATGATTAGCCAGTTCGTCATGCTGCATGCCCGCGGCTTGTTCGCGTGTCCAGGAGGCGTTGAGAAAGGCGAGTATCTGGCTCAGCGCCTGTTGGAAAGTTAGGGGCAAAGTTGCGAACAAGAGGAAAACAAACTAGACATCCGATCATCGTGTCCAGTCATTTGACGGCGTTGTCTTGCGATGCGAACCAATGGAGGTATCGCAAGACAACGGTCGCCGAGTAGCGGGGGTTTTAATGGCTTTCGAAGGTTGAGTGCGTTTTGGGGACTTGGATATCCATGTGTCGCAGCAAGCCGCGGGTGAGATGAGGGAATATGGTTCCTCGTCATCGGTATGAAAGTGCTGATGGCAAAGCACCTGCTGCTTGAGAAAGCCGCCCCTCGGCCGTGCCTCGGACCAGTTCGTCCAGATGGTCGCTGATCCGTTTCTCGTCGATTTGCACGACTTTGCTCAGGCCCTTCTTGCTATCCTCTGTCATGGTGGTCTCCTCTGTGGGTCGTTAGAACTTCGCAATTCCAACTTCACCATATGAGCCACCGCCTCCTCAGAATCTGCGCAAAATACGATACGTCATCTTAGTGTTTCCCATGAAATTTTCCGGTATCGCTGTAGTTGCTGCATCGCTCCTGCTTGCGGGCTGCGTTGGTCTGACCTCCGCGGCGGATCTGGGAGGCCGTTGCGACGTACCGCAACACTATTCGATCGATTTTGCCCGCTGGGATGAGGCAGCGCAGCAGATTGCGCATGCAACGGGTTGTTTCATCGTCATGAATACGGAAGCGACCGGTTCGGTCAAACCGAATCCGGTCGAAGGCGTGTTTACTCCGAGGGAAGCGGTGGCGCTGGCGATCAAGGGTACGGGGCTGAGAATTACGCAGCAGAAGCCGAACTCCATCTCGGTGAAGTAACGTTGCCGCTATATTTGCGAAGGCTTCAGGACGCGTTCGGATTTTTCCTCAGCAGGCGGTCGAGCTGGTTGGCGAAATTCTGACGGTCGCTCTGGCTGAGCGCTGCCGGTCCGCCGGTGGCGATGCCGCTGGCGCGGAGGGTTTCCATGAAGTCGCGCATGCCGAGGCGTGCACGGATGGTGTCCGGTGCGTGGAGTTCGCCACGCGGGTCGAGTGCCTGCCCACCTTTTTCGATGACTTCCGCAGCCAACGGAATATCCGCCGTTATCACGAGGTCGCCCGGCTTGAGCCGGGCGGCGATCTCGTGGTCGGCAGCATCGAAACCTTGCGGAACCTGCAACAGCGTAGCGTGTCGCGGTACGCGCATGGCGTGATTGGCGACCAGGGTCAGTTCGGTGCCGGTACGTTCGGCGGCGCGAAACAGGATCTCCTTGATCGGGGCCGGGCAGGCATCGGCATCCACCCATATTCTCATGTCCGGCATCGCTCCTGTTCCTTTGGTACCGGTTGTCGTGTCAGCGTCGGCGACCCTTGCGCTTGGGTCTTTCGTCGCGGACCTTTAGGCTGCTGCCGAGAAAGGTCTTGCCGTCTAGGGCGGCGGTTGCCGCGCGTGCTTCGTGCCCTTCCATGTCGATGCGGGCGAAGCCCTTGCACTTGCCGGAGAACACGTCTCGGGGCATTTCGAGTTTGCGGACCTTGCCGTATTCACCGAACAGTTCGGTCAGGGCGTTTTCGGTGGTTTCGGGGGCGATGTTGCCGACGAAGAGGGTTTTCATTCGCTACTCCTCGGCCCTAAGGCCGTGGGACGCCGCCATGCGTGGGCGCCGGAGAGGCGCGAGGCGGGCGGGGGATGTGAAACGGGCCGGTGCCCGGCATCCTTGTCGGATGCGAGGCACCGGCCCGAATCGTCGTGCCGGCGTCTCCGCCGCACGTTGCAGTGCGGCAGGGACACGTCGTGCGCTTTATTACTGCGCGACGACGTTGCTGGCCTGCGGGCCCTTGGGGCCGTTTTCGACGTCGAAGCTGACCGCCTGGCCTTCGGCCAGGGTCTTGAAGCCCGAGCCGCTGATCGCGCTGAAGTGCACGAACACGTCAGAGCCGCCGTCGTCCTGGGAGATGAAGCCGAAGCCCTTGGACTCGTTGAACCACTTAACCGTACCTGTTGCCATTTGAAATTTACCTTTGATTGAAACGTCGGGTGTTGCGCGTACAGGTAGTGCTGAGGGGATTCAGGAGAAAACCGGGAGGGAACTGCTGAAACGGCCGAAACAATATCTGTCGCAGGCGACACTATAGGCTGATTGCCTCGGAATAGCTATCGTTGCGCCACAAAAATGACTGAGGCCGGACGGCCGTTGGAAAGATGCAGCGGTTCACGCATTTCTCGCAAGTGCAGGCTGTGGTCCGTGAACAGATGGACTCGACTCTCCAGCCGATGTCGATTGCGGTGTTGGGGCTACAGCTCAAGACAGTGTCGACGATGGCCTTATCGGTGATCAGACGGCAGACGAGGGCTCTCGATCCGATGTTCGCGTACCGCTCGGGTCCAGGTGGATGCGTTGCGGTGCCATAAGTCGACGATTTTCGCGTCGCTGAGCGGGTTCATGGCGCGTATCTTCCCACTAATGCGCGGGATTGAGCTTGGACGTCAGTATGTGGTCGCGCCATTGGCCGGCGATCTTCAGATACGACTTGGCGGTGCCTTCGGTTTCGAAGCCGAGCCGGGCGAGCAGGTTCCTGCTGCGGATGTTCTCGGGGATGTGGTTGGCCATGACGCGGTGCAGGTCGAGTTCGCTGAAGATGTAGGCGATCGCGGCGTCGGCGATTTCGAACATCAGGCCCTGGCCTTGATGTTTGTGCGCGATGGAGTAGCCCATGTGGCAGGCCATAAAGGCGCCGTACACGATGTTGGCGAAGTTGCAGATGCCGACGACTTCCGTTTCGGACGTGTCCAACGCCACTAGTTGCACTGAACTGCCTTGGCGGAAGTTCTCCCAGGCCGCGTGCGCGCGCCGGCTGGCGGCTTCCGGAGTGTGGAAATCGGGTGGGCGTAGGGGATCCCAGGGGGCTAGATGCGCGTGGTTGTCAATGTAGTAGCGCAGCAGGAGTCCGGCATTTTCGGGGCGCTGCAGGGTTATGACGGTGCGGGGCGTGTGTATGTACGGAATCCGTAGGGGAGTGTTCGACATGGAGGGGGCGGAAGGTCTGACGGATCGGATGTGGGCGGTCCCGCGGAGCGTGTGCTCCGCGGGGCCGTTTGCATTAGGCGCTGGCAAGCTGGCGCAGCACGTAGGAGAGGATGCCGCCATTGCGGTAGTACTCGACTTCCTGCGGCGTGTCGATGCGCACACGTGCCTTGAAGGTCTTGACGGTGCCGTCGGCCGCCGTGGCGGTAACGTTCACTTCCTTGGCGGAGCCGTCGCCCAGGCCTTCGATGTCGTACACCTCTTCGCCGGACAGACCCAGCGATTCGGCGTTGTCGCCGGCCATGAACTGCAGCGGTAGAACGCCCATGCCGACCAGGTTCGAGCGGTGGATGCGCTCGAAGCTCTCCACCAGCACCGCGCTCACGCCCAGCAGGCGGGGACCCTTGGCCGCCCAGTCACGGCTCGAGCCGGAGCCGTACTCGGCGCCGGCGATGATGACGGTCGGGACCTGCTTTTCCTTGTAGCGCATGGAGGCGTCGTAGATCGACATTTCCTCGCCGGTGGGCAGATGACGGGTGAGGCCGCCTTCGGTACCGGGAGCCAGCTGGTTGCGCAGGCGCACGTTGGCGAAAGTGCCGCGCATCATCACTTCGTGATTGCCGCGGCGCGAGCCATAGGAGTTGAAGTCGACCGGCTTGACGCCGTGCTCGATCAGGTAGCGGCCGGCCGGGCTGTCGGGCTTGATGGCGCCGGCCGGGGAGATGTGGTCGGTGGTGACCGAGTCGCCGAGCTTGGCCAGCACGCGAGCACCCTTGATGTCGCTGACCGGGGCCAGGGGCTGGTCGATGTTCTCGAAGTAGGGCGGGTTCTGCACATAGGTGGACTCGTCGTTCCACGCGAACAGCTCGCCCTCCGGGGCCTCGAGTTTCTGCCAGCGGCTTTCGCCGGAAAAGACCTCGGCGTATGAGGTCTTGAACTGCTCGGCGCTGAGGCTGCTCATGACCACTTCCTGGATCTCGTGCTGGCTGGGCCAGATATCCCTGAGGTAGACCGGATTGCCGTGCTCGTTCTCGCCCAACGGTTCGCGTTCGAGGTCGATGTCCATGCGCCCGGCAAGCGCATAGGCGACCACCAGCGGCGGCGAGGCGAGGAAGTTCATCTTGATCTCGGAGTGGATGCGACCCTCGAAGTTGCGGTTGCCCGAGAGCACGGAGCACACGGTGAGATCGTCGCGGCGAATGGCCTGGCTGACCGGTTCGGGCAGCGGGCCGGAGTTGCCAATACAGGTGGTGCAACCATAGCCGACGAGATTGAAGCCCAGCGCATTGAGGTCCCCGATGAGGCCGGCCTTTTCGAGGTAGTCGGTGACCACGCGCGAGCCCGGGCCGAGCGAGGTCTTGACCCAGGGTTTGACGCTCAGGCCGCGTTCGCGCGCCTTCTTCGCCAGCAGGCCGGCGCCGAGCATGACCGAGGGATTGGAAGTGTTGGTGCAGGAGGTGATGGCGGCGATCACCACCATGCCGTCGCGCAGGTGCAGCTTGGGCTCGCGGCCGTCGTCGCTGGCGGATTCCTCGCCCTGATGCTCCACGCCGACCGCGCTGTGGCCGCCCTCGGCGGCATAGTCGGCCGCCGCGCCGTTGGCGGCCGCTACACGCATGCGGGCCTGCATGGCATCTTCCAGCGCCTCGCCGATGACGGCCTTGGCCTTGCGCAGCGGGATGCGGTCCTGCGGACGCTTCGGTCCGGCCAGGCTGGGCTCGACTGTGCTCAGGTCGAGTTCCAGGACGTCGCTGTATTCGGCTTCGGCCGTGTCGGCATCGTGGAACATGCCCTGGGCGCGGGCGTAGGCCTCGGTCAGCGCGATCTGTTCGGCGCTGCGGCCGCTGAGTTCGAGATAGCGCAGGGTCTCGGCATCGATGGGGAAGATGCCGCAGGTGGCACCGTACTCGGGGGCCATGTTGCTGATGGTGGCGCGATCGGCCAGCGGCAGATTGGCCAGGCCGGAGCCGAAGAATTCGACGAACTTGCCGACCACGCCCTTCTCGCGCAGCATCTGCACCACGGTCAGCACGAGGTCGGTGGCGGTGGCGCCTTCAGGCAGCTTGCCGGTAAGGCGGAAGCCGACGACCTGCGGGATCAGCATGGAAACGGGTTGGCCGAGCATGGCGGCTTCGGCCTCGATGCCGCCCACGCCCCAGCCGAGTACGCCCAGACCGTTGATCATGGTGGTGTGGGAGTCGGTGCCGACCAGCGTGTCGGGATAGGCCTCGAGGGTGCCGTCCTCCAGGGTGCGGGTGAACACCGTGCGGGCGAGGTATTCCAGATTCACCTGGTGGACGATGCCGGTGTCGGGCGGCACCACCTTGAAGTTGGAGAACGCTTTCTGGCCCCACTTGAGGAAAGCGTAGCGTTCGCGATTGCGCTGGTATTCCAGGCTGGCGTTAAGGCCGAATGCCTCGTCGGACCCGTAGTGGTCGACCTGCACGGAGTGATCGATGACCAGCTCGGCCGGCTGCAGCGGATTGATGCGTTCGGGGTCTCCGCCGAGACGGCGCATGGCGTCGCGCATCGCGGCCAGATCGACCACCGCAGGTACGCCGGTGAAGTCCTGCAGCAGCACGCGTGCGGGACGGTAGGCGATTTCCTTGGACGGTTCGGCTTTCGGCTTCCAGGCCAGCAGCGCGTCGACGTCTGCTTTGGTGACGGTCTTGCCGTCTTCGTAGCGCAGCAGATTCTCGAGCAGAATCTTCAGCGAGTAGGGCAGCCGTTCGGCGCCGGGCAGGCCGTGGAGGCGGTGAATGGTGTAGCTGCGGTCCTGGACCTTGAGCTCGGTTTGCGTGTCGAAGCTATTGTTCATCGGACTTCCCTGTCGTTTGAAATGGGACGAGGGCGGCGCCAAGTGCTCGCCTGGGTTCTACGGTTCGCTGCGTCCTGCCCGTCGCCATGCCACGAGGCAGGCACTATTGTAGAACACCTTTCGCCGCCGGAGTGTTGCGCGGCATGAATGCGCGATATAGACGCGCTGAATATGTAATGCCGGTGCCGGCCTTGACGTCTCTCGGTATGTGGCGGGTCGGCAGCGGTATGTGCAGACCCCGGCCCCGGTGCGTCACGCGCGGCAGCCCGGGGCTGCGTCATTCATGCGAGCAGGCGTTCGGCTTCGCCGACCAGGGCGCGTCGGCCGAACAGCAGGCGCAGCCGACCGCCGCCTGCCTGACGCCACAGCACGGCGGCACGGATGGCGGCGAGCAGCAGGACGCGGACCCGGCTGGCGGTGGACTCGTTGGCCAGGTGATGCTGGTCGCCGCGCACGATGATGCGCGGGCCCAGGCGGCTGATGGTTTCGCGGTAGAGGCTGGCGAGTGCGGCGATCACGTTTTCATGCGTCGGCTCGAAGTACTCGCTCTGGCGCTGGGCGGCATCGATGCCGCGACCGAGTTGTTGCGTGATTTCAGGGTTGGTGTCGAGACGGCGTTCGAGATAGAGCACGGCGACTGCGTAGCGCATGAGTTCCATGTCGCGCGGCTGCGATCCCGCGCCGAGTTGCCGGCGCAGCAGTTCGAGGCCGGGGCGCAGGGCTTCGACGCCGCCGTATACGGATTCCAGGCTGGGCGCCTCCAGTTTCAGGACGCTGCCGACCATGGTGGCGAAAATGGCCGGGTCGCTCCGGCCGCTCTGCGCGAGGCGGTCGACTTCGCCGATGCACTGAAACAGTGCGGCGAGAGCGAGTGTGCGGTTGTGCAGGTTGCGCTCCAAGCGGGATCCTCGGCTGTGGCGCCCGGATTTGCCCGCGCGCCCTGAAGTTCGGACGCAGGATACGTGCCCTGCTGCGCGGTTGCCAAGCGCGAGGATGTTGTCCGGCAGCATGCCGATGCCTGGTGGGTTCTGCACGCGTCGGGCGGCTCGTCCCGTCAGTCCGGTTATTCGGCTTTTCCCCAAGGGGCTCAGGAAAGCGAGTCGACAGCCTCGGGCATTGCGTTGGCCGTGTTCTGCGTGGCGTCGATGACGCCGCCGCCCAGACACTCGTCGCCGCGGTAGAGCACCAGCGACTGCCCGGGGGTGACCGCCCGCTGTGGTCCGTCGAAGTGAACCCGGACACCGCGACCCTCGACGCTCACGCTGCAGTCCTGGTCGGTCTGGCGGTAGCGCACCTTGGCCTTCGCGCGAAAGCGCTCGGCCGGGGCCTGTCCGGCGATCCAGTGCATGGTGGAGGCGTGCAGCGAGGTCGATAGCAGCAGCGCATGATCGGCGCCCTGCACGACGACGAGTTCGTTGCTGTCGAGTCTTTTTTCCGCGACGTACCAAGGGGTTTCCGAAGCATCGGCGCGGCCGCCGATGCCCAGGCCCTGGCGTTGGCCCAGCGTGTAGTACATCAGGCCCTGATGGCGTCCGATGACCTCGCCTCCGGGAGTGACGATATCGCCCGGTTGGGCGGGCAGGTAGCGACTCAGGAAATCGCGGAAACGCCGTTCGCCGATGAAGCAGATGCCGGTGCTGTCCTTGCGCTGATGGTTCGGCAGCCCTGCGCGGCGTGCGATTTCACGCACCTCGGTCTTGTGCAGCTCACCCAGCGGGAAGCGGCTGGCCGCCAGCTGGGAACGGTCGAGCGCATGCAGGAAGTAGCTCTGGTCCTTGCCGGGATCGACGCCCTTGAGCAGGCTGGGGCCGGGGCCTATGCGCGCATAGTGTCCGGTGGCGATGGCGTCGGCGCCCAGCTCCAGGGCATAGTCGAGGAAGGCGCGGAACTTGATTTCCCTGTTGCACAGGATGTCGGGGTTCGGGGTGCGTCCGGCGCGGTATTCGTCGAGGAAGTGGCTGAACACCCGGTCCCAGTACTCGCGTGCGAAATTGACCTTGTGCAGGGGGATTTCGAGGGTGTCGGCGACGCGGCGGGCCTCTTCCAGGTCCTCGGCTGCGGCGCAGTACTCGGCGTCGTCGTCATCGTCCCAGTTCTTCATGAACAGGCCTTCGACGCGGTGGCCCTGTTCTAGCAGGCGCAGGGCGGCAACGGCGGAGTCGACGCCGCCGGACAGGCCGACGATGATGCGCTGGCGCGATGTCATAGATCTTGCAGCAGTTCCAGTGAATGACGGATGCCGGCCCGGTAGTCCTCGATGCAGCGCAGTACCAACGGACTGCGCAGCGCCTCGCCGAGTGCGCGGATTTCGTCCAGGCTCAGCCATTCGGCCGCTTCGATGCCGCTGTCGAGTCCGCGCGCGGGCTCGTGGCGCTCGGCTTCGCCGCAGAACGTCGCGCGCAGGAATGTGGTGCCGTTCGGAGCAATCCAGCGATACAGGCCGATCAGCGCCTGCGGACGAAAATGCCAGGCGGTCTCCTCGAGGGTTTCGCGCACCACCGCAGCGTGCAGCGACTCGCCTTCCTCCAGGTGGCCGGCAGGCTGATTGTAGCGTACGTGGCCGTCGATGCGTTCGCGTACCATGAGGAAGCGGCCGGCGTCTTCGGCGATGGCGGCGACGGTGACGTGAGGTTTGAAGCGCATGGCGACGGGGCTCCTGGGCTTGCGTCGGCGATAGGCGGAGGCCGCAAGCAGTTTACTATGCGGCGTCGAATTCGGCCTGGATTCAGCCAGCTCGAAAATCACGGCGTATACTTTGCGCTGCGCGGCAACTGTATCCGGACCCCGCCGCGCTTCATTCAAGCAAGGGAGGCTCAGAATGACCTATCAACACATCCAGGTACCCGACTTCGGCGAGAAGATCACTGCGGCCAAGGACGGCACGCTTAACGTACCTGACCAACCCATCATCCCGTTCATTGAGGGCGACGGCATCGGCGTCGACGTTACGCCGCCCATGCGCGTGGTGACCGATGCCGCGGTCGAGAAGGCCTACGGCGGCAAGCGCCGCATCGCGTGGATGGAAGTGTACGCCGGCGAGAAGGCGACGCACGTCTACGGCGACGACGTCTGGCTGCCGGACGAAACCCTCGAGGCCGTGCGCGATTACGTGGTGTCGATCAAGGGCCCACTCACCACGCCGGTCGGCGGCGGTATCCGCTCGCTGAACGTGGCGCTACGCCAGCAGCTCGACCTCTACGTCTGCCTGCGCCCGATTCGTTACTTCGAAGGCACGCCGAGCCCGGTGCGCGAGCCGGAGAAGACCGACATGGTGATCTTCCGTGAGAATGCCGAAGACATTTATGCCGGCATCGAGTGGGCCGCCGAAACCACTGAGGCGAAGAAGCTGATCGAGTTCCTGCGCACTGAGATGGGCGTGACCAAGATCCGTTTCCCGGAGACCTCCGGCATCGGTATCAAGCCGGTTTCGCGCGAGGGTACGCAGCGCCTGGTGCGCAAGGCCATCCAGTATGCGATCGACAATGACCGCGACTCGGTGTCTCTGGTGCACAAGGGCAACATCATGAAGTTCACCGAAGGCGCCTTCAAAGAATGGGGCTACCAGCTGGCCAAGCAGGAATTCGGCGCGGTGGAGATCGACGGCGGCCCATGGTGTTCGTTCAAGAATCCGAACACCGGCAAGGAAATCATCATCAAGGACGTGATCGCCGACGCCTTCTTGCAGCAGATCCTGCTGCGTCCCGATGACTACGAGGTGATCGCCACGCTGAACCTCAACGGCGATTACATCTCCGACGCGCTTGCGGCGCAGGTCGGCGGCATCGGCATCGCGCCCGGCGCCAACCTGTCGGACACCGTCGCCATGTTCGAAGCTACGCACGGCACCGCGCCGCGCTACGCCGGCAAGGACAAGGTCAATCCGGGTTCGCTGATTCTCTCCGCCGAGATGATGTTGCGCCACCTGGGTTGGACGGAGGCCGCCGACCTGGTGATCCGCGGCATGGAAGGTGCGATTCGCAGCGGGCGGGTGACCTACGACTTCGCACGGATGATGACGAATGCGCAGGAGCTGTCCTGCTCCGAGTTCGGAAACGAAGTTGTGGTCAACATGTAATCTGCAGCGAAAGTTGTGCTTGATATTCGTCGTACACGCCCCGACATAGCTGCCATGAACGAGGAGAATGAGGACTCGCGGGATGGTTTGGCGGTCGAGACGAGCCGCCCCAAGCTCAAGCCGCCTCCCCAATTCAAGGTCGTGATCCTCAATGACGACTACACTCCAATGGAGTTCGTCGTGGAGGTGCTGGAGCGGTTTTTCGGCATGGACAGGGAACGCGCAACCCGTGTCATGCTGCATGTGCACACCCGCGGGAAGGGTGTGTGCGGCGTTTATGCCCGCGACGTCGCTGAAACGAAAGTGGCGCAGGTCAACGACTACGCTCGCCAGCACCAGCATCCTCTGCTATGTACGATGGAAGAAGCCTGATGGCGCGCGGCTGTTATCCAGTCGCGCGCTACATCCGGCATGCAATGTGCTTTGATTTTTTGTATGAGAGGCTCACGGGCTGGGAGCCCGTGGACCGTCAACGGCCGCGGCGGCGGCCTTTCTGAGGTGAGGCAGCGGTGATGCTGAACAAAGAGCTTGAATTCACCTTGAACATGGCTTTCAAGCAGGCTCGCGAGAAGCGCCATGAGTTCATGACCGTGGAACATCTATTGCTGGCGTTGACCGACAATCCGACGGCCGCCGCCGTTTTGCGTGCCTGCGGTGCGGACCTGTTGACGCTCAAGCGGGAGCTGGAGCAGTTTATCGCCGACAATACGCCGTTGCTGGCCGGCGGCGACGAGCGCGAGACCCAGCCCACGCTGGGCTTTCAGCGCGTGCTGCAACGCGCCGTGTTCCATGTGCAGTCCTCCGGGCGCAAGGAAGTGAGCGGCGCCAACGTGCTGGTGTCGCTGTTCGGCGAGCAGGATTCGCACGCGGTGTATCTGCTGGCCCAGCAGGACATCACCCGTCTGGACGTGGTGAACTACATTTCGCATGGCATCTCGCGCGTCGGTGAGGAACCTCAGGAACAGGAGGGTGAAGCGGCGCCCGAATCCGCCCCCGGTGGCGAGGATTCCCCGCGCAGCAACCCGCTGGAGCAGTTCGCCACCAATCTCAACGAGCATGCCCGCCAGGGGCGTATCGATCCGCTGATCGGGCGTGACGAGGAGATCGAGCGCACGGTGCAGATCCTGTGCCGCCGGCGCAAGAACAATCCGCTCTATGTCGGCGAGGCCGGCGTGGGCAAGACGGCGCTGGCCGAGGGGCTGGCCAAGAAGATCGTCGACGGCGAGGTGCCCGAGGTGCTGGCCGACGCAGTGGTCTATGCGCTTGATCTTGGCGCCCTGGTTGCCGGAACCAAATATCGCGGCGATTTCGAGAAACGCCTCAAGGGCGTGCTGGCGCAGCTCAAGCGCGAACCCGGCTCAGTGCTGTTCATCGACGAGATCCACACGTTGATCGGCGCCGGCGCGGCCTCGGGCGGCGTCATGGACGCCTCCAACCTGATCAAGCCTATGCTCGCCAACGGCGAACTCAAATGCATCGGTTCGACCACGTATCAGGAGTATCGCGGCATCTTCGAGAAGGATCGCGCACTGGCGCGGCGCTTCCAGAAGATCGACGTACGCGAACCCACGGTCGACGAGACCTTCCGCATCCTCAAGGGGCTCAAGGGGCGTTTCGAAGAGCACCATGAGGTGCGCTATACCAATCCCGCGCTGCATGCCGCCGCCGAGTTGTCGGATCGTTACATCACCGACCGCCATCTGCCCGACAAGGCCATCGACGTGATCGACGAGGCCGGGGCGCGCCGTCGTATGCAGCCGCCGGCGCAGCGGCGCAAGACGATTTCGGTGCGCGACGTCGAAGACATCATCGCCAAGATCGCGCGCATTCCGCCCAAACAGGTGTCGTCTTCGGATCTGGAGACGCTCAAGAATCTGGCGCGGGATCTCAAGCTGGTGGTGTTCGGCCAGGACGAGGCCATCGACACTCTGGCTGCGGCGATCAAGATGGCGCGTTCAGGCTTAGGCAGCAGGGAAAATCCTATCGGCTCCTTCCTGTTCGCCGGCCCGACGGGCGTCGGCAAGACCGAGGTCAGCCGCCAGCTGTCCTTGCAGTTGGGTATCGAGCTGGTGCGCTTCGACATGTCCGAATACATGGAGCGCCATACCGTGTCGCGCCTGATCGGTGCGCCGCCGGGTTACGTCGGCTTCGATCAGGGCGGTCTGCTGACCGACGCCATCCTAAAGCATCCGCATGCTGTGTTGTTGCTGGATGAGGTCGAAAAAGCGCATCCGGACGTGTTCAATCTGCTGCTGCAGGTGATGGATCACGGCACCCTGACCGACACCAACGGCCGTCAGGTGGATTTTCGCAACGTCATTCTGATCATGACGACCAACGCCGGCGCGCAGTCCGTCAGCCGGCGCAGCATGGGTTTTACCGAGCAGGATCACGCCAGCGACGGCATGCAGGAGCTGCGACGTATCTTTACGCCGGAGTTCCGCAATCGCCTGGATGCGATCATCCAGTTCAAGTCGCTGGATCCGCGCACCGTGACCAACGTGGTCGATAAGTTCCTGATCGAACTGGAGGCCCAGCTGGAAGAGAAGCGGGTGCACCTGCTGGTCGACGACGAGGCGCGCGCCTGGCTGGCCGAGCGCGGCTACGATCCGCTGATGGGCGCAAGACCGATGGCCCGGGTCATCCAGGAACATCTGAAGAAGCCGCTGGCCGAGGAGGTGCTGTTCGGCTCACTCACCGGGGGTGGCGAGGTGCATGTGGCGGTCGAGGACGGTGAACTTAAGCTCGAGTTCGCCGATACGGCGGTAAGCTGAATTCCGACCCCGATGTGCGGCTTATTTTTTGCGGTAGACGATACGGCCTTTGGTCAGGTCGTAGGGCGTGAGTTCGACCGTCACGCGGTCGCCGGTGAGGATACGGATGTAGTGCTTGCGCATCCGGCCGGAGATATGGGCGGTGACCATGTGACCGTTGTCCAGTTCGACCCGGAACATGGTGTTGGGGAGGGTGTCGATGACCTTCCCTTCCATTTCGATTGCGTCTTCTTTTGCCATCTTGCTAGGACTGAGTCCCTCGCTGTTCGAGAAGCCGCCCATTATCGTTAATTGGAGCCATAACACAAGCGCGGCAGGTTTTTCGGGTACTGCAATCGAGACATTTGCCCGCATCGAGGCCTTTGCCTAAACTAGCGCCTTTTTTTCAGCCCAGAGGGTCAGGAGCTCCATGAGCTTTGCAGCCGTATTTCCAGGTCAGGGATCCCAATCGGTCGGGATGTTGGCCCAGCTATCGGATCGGTATTCCCAGGTCCGAGAGACGTTCCAGGAGGCCTCCGACGTACTGGGGCTGGACCTGTGGTCGCTGACGCAGAACGGTCCGGCCGAGGAACTCAACCAGACGCGGCTGACGCAGCCGGTCATGCTCACTGCCGGCGCCGCCGTATGGCGCGTATGGGAGGAAGAAGGCGGCTGCCGCCCGGACGTGATGGCCGGGCACAGCCTTGGCGAGTACACCGCACTGGTCTGTGCGGGTGCAATGCGTTTCGAGGACGCCGTGCGCGTGGTCGCCGAACGCGGCCGTTTGATGCAGGAAGCGGTGCCGCAGGGCACCGGCGCGATGGCGGCGATTCTGGGGCTCACTGACGAGCAGGTCGGTGATCTGTGTGCCAAGGCGGCGCAGGGCGAGGTGGTCGAGGCGGTGAACTTCAATGCGCCGGGTCAGGTCGTGGTCGCCGGCAATGCCGCGGCAGTGGAGCGCCTGATGGCCCTGGCCACCAATGCGGGCGCCAAGCGCGCGCTGGCGCTGCCGGTGAGCGTGCCGTCGCACTGCAGTCTGATGGGGCCGGCGGCGGAGGCGATGCGCGAAGTGCTGGCGGGCGTCGAGTTCAGCGCGCCACGCATCCCGGTCACGCACAACTACGATGTCGCTGCGCATCCCGATCCGGCCGGTATCCGCGAGGCGCTGGTGCAACAGATCAATCATCCGGTGCGCTGGGTGGAAACCATTGAGGGTTTCGCCGACGAAGGGATCGCAGTGGTGTTCGAATTCGGTCCGGGCAAGGTGCTCAGCGGCTTGAACAAGCGTATCGACCGCACGCTCAAGGTGTTGGGCGTGGAGGACGGCAAAAGCACTGACGCCGCGCTGGCGCTGTGCGAGGAGTACGGAACATGAGTTTGCAGGGGGAAATCGCGCTGGTGACCGGCGCCAGCCGCGGCATCGGCAAGGCCATTGCGCTCGAGCTGGGCCGTCAGGGCGCGACCGTGATCGGTACCGCGACCTCCGAGGGCGGTGCCGAGTCGATTTCCGCGTATCTCGCGGAGGCGGGCGTGACCGGTGTCGGCAAGGTGCTGCGCGCCGAGGAGCAGGCCTCCGTGGACGCTTTGCTGGAGGCGGTGACCGGCGAGTACGGTGCTGTCGGTATTCTCGTCAACAACGCCGGCATCACCCGTGACATGCTGCTGATGGGGATGAAGGACGAGGACTGGCAGGCGGTCATCGACACCAACCTCGGTTCGGTGTTCAGGCTCAGCCGTGGCTGCATCCGCGGCATGATCAAGAAGCGTGCGGGACGCATCATCAACATCGCCTCGGTCGTCGGAGTGTCCGGCAACCCAGGGCAAACCAATTACGCCGCGGCCAAGGCGGGCATGATCGGTTTCGCAAAGTCGCTGGCCCGAGAGGTCGGTTCGCGCGGAATCACCGTGAACGTCGTCGCGCCCGGCTTCATCGATACGGACATGACCCGGGCGCTGAAGGAAGAACAGCGCGAAGGTCTGTTGGAACAGATCGCTTTGCGCCGGCTCGGTGCGGTCGGGTTTTTTTACACAGGGGAATTACGAGCAATGAGCAACGTTGAAGAGCGTGTCAAGAAGATCGTTGTCGAGCAGTTGGGCGCGAAGGAAGAGGACGTGAAGAACGAGGCCTCCTTCGTCGATGACCTCGGCGCCGACTCCCTGGACACCGTCGAGCTGGTCATGGCTTTGGAGGAGGAATTCGAGTGCGAAATTCCCGACGAAGAGGCCGAGAAGATCACCACGGTGCAGCAGGCTATTGATTACATCAACGCTCACCTGAAGTAATCCGACTGAACCCGGTTCTCCGCATGCCTCGGACAGCCCCTGAGGGCTGCCCGAGGTGTGTCTGCGAGCGAATCGGGGACGGTCGCAGCAAGAGGATTCTGCCTTGTCCAAGCGGCGTGTAGTCGTTACCGGGCTCGGGATCGTGTCCCCCGTCGGTTCGCTGGTCGAAACGGCGTGGGAAAACATCCTGGCCGGACGCAGTGGTATCACCGCGATCGAGCACTTCGATGCATCGGCATCACCGGTGCGCATTTCCGCTGCGGTGCGTGATTTCGACGCCAGCGATTACATTCCGGTCAAGGACCAGAAGAAGATGGACGTCTTCGTCCATTACGGCATCGGCGCCGCCGTCCAGGCGATCAGCGATGCCGGCCTGAACGAATTCGGCTTCGATCCGGAGCGCGTGGGCGTTTCCGTGGGTTCCGGTATCGGTGGCCTGCCAGGTATCGAGAAGGGGCATTTGGCGATGCTCGACGGCGGTGCTCGCAAGGTCTCACCGTTCTTTATCCCGGCCAGCATCATCAACATGGTGTCCGGTAACCTGGCCATCATGTACGGGTTCCAGGGACCTAATACGGCCATTGTCACCGCCTGCACCACAGGTACGCACAACATCGGTGACGCGGCACGAAAGATCGTTTACGGCGATGCGGACGTGATGATCGCCGGTGGTGCGGAAATGGCCAGCACGCCCTTGTGTGTGGCCGGTTTCGCGGCAGCGCGGGCGCTCTCGACGCGCAATGACGATCCTGCCGGCGCCAGCCGCCCCTGGGACAGCGGGCGCGACGGTTTCGTGCTCGGCGACGGTGCCGGCGTGCTGGTGCTGGAGGAATACGAACACGCCAAGGCACGCGGTGCGCGTATCTACTGCGAGTTGGGTGGGTTCGGCCTCAACGCCGACGCCTACCATATGACCCAGCCGTCGCCTGGCGGCGAAGGCGCAGCACGCTGCATGCAACGGGCTCTGCGCGACGCCGGTATGAATGCGGACGACGTTGACTACGTGAACGCCCATGGTACCTCCACTCCGACCGGAGATAGGGCCGAAACCGAGGCCATGAAGCTGGTTTTCGGAGACAGGGCCTACAAGCTCGCGGTCAGCTCGACTAAGTCGATGACCGGGCATCTGCTCGGCGCGGCCGGCGGCATCGAGGCTGTGTTCTGTGTGCTCGCGCTGCGCGATCAGGTGATTCCGCCGACCATCAATCTGGAAGATCCCGATCCCGAATGTGATCTGGACTACGTGCCTAACGAGGCGCGTCAGGCGGAACTGAACTGCGTGCTCTCGAATTCCTTCGGTTTCGGCGGAACGAACGGCACTTTGTTGTTCAAGAATCTCTGAGCGGTTCTGTGGTGCAGGCAGTGGTCGGGCCGGCGCCGTTGGGTTGAGGCGTTCATAGCGTGATGGAGCGGCGTGTGGCTGTACGGGTACCTCTCGACGACGATTGGGACCTGCTCACGATGCACCGGCGCCAACCTAGCCGCTATCCTCATTTGCTGCAGAGCGCCACGACCGGCGGCGCGACTGCGCGTTACGATATTCTGTTCGCCTTTCCAGAGCGACGCCTGAGCGCGGCGGCGGATGCTTTTCTGTCTGCGCTGGACGAGGAGTTCGGCGGACAACTGTCCGCTGGTGGGGATGATGGTCCTCCGTTTCGCGGCGGCTGGTTTCTCTATTTGGCCTACGAGCTGGTTTATGCGGTCGAGCCCGTGCTGGGCGATCCGCCGCCTCATCCCTGGGGCTGGGACACGGCCTGGGCTCAGTATATACCGGCGGCGATCGTGCACGACCACGAGCGCGGCGAGCGTTATGCCGTGGCGGCGCCGGGTCGCGGAGGGCTGTTGGAGCTGATCGCGGCGGATGCGGCGGCCGCGGCTGCGCACACGAGTAGCGAATCCGCGCCGCAGCCGGTAGTGCGGATGGCCGAAGAGGAGACTTTGCGTTATCTCGAGGGGGTCGAACGGATACAGCGCTACATCCGCGAGGGCGACGTATTCCAGGTCAACCTGTCACGCGAGTGGGAAGGGGAGCTGGCCGAGGGAGTTGAGCCGGCTGCGCTGTATGCGGCCTTGCGGGCCGCTAATCCGGCACCCTTTGCCGGCTTGGCGACCTGGGGACAGCGGGCGGTGGTTAGTTCCTCGCCCGAGCGTCTGGTGGAGGCGGATGCCGGTTGTGCAGCGACGAGGCCGATCGCCGGCACGCGGCCGCGCGGTACCGATGAGGACAGCGATGCAGCGCTGCGTGAGGCCCTGTTGGCGCACCCCAAGGAACGTGCCGAGCACGTCATGCTCATCGATCTCGAACGCAATGACCTGGGGCGTGTCGCGCGGCCTGGCTCGGTGGAGGTTGACGAACTGATGGTCACTGAAAGTTATCCGCACGTCCATCACATCGTATCCAACGTCCGTGCACGCCTGCGCCCAGGCATCACGCCCGGTGATCTCATCCGCGCGGTATTTCCCGGTGGCACGATTACCGGTTGCCCGAAGGTGCGTTGCATGCAGATCCTGCGTGAGCTGGAGGATACGGCCCGCGGGGCGTATACCGGTGCACTGGGTTACCTGAGCACGCATGGGCGCATGGATCTGAACATTCTGATCCGTACCCTGGAAGTCGATGGGCGACATCTGCGTTTTCGTGCCGGAGCCGGCATCGTTGCCGACTCCGATCCGGAGGCGGAACTGGCCGAAACCCGACACAAGGCCAAGGGCCTGCTGCGGGCGCTGCGGTGATTGACTGCCTGATAGACGGGGTGGCGGCCCAGGACGTGTCGGCCGACGACCGCGGCCTGGCGTATGGACACGGTGTGTTCGAGACGATCGAAATCGCTGCCGGCGAGCTGCCGCACTGGGCGCGCCACTGGCGGCGTCTTGTGCTCGGGTGCAGCAGGCTGGGCCTGGCGGAGCCGGGCGAGGCGCTGCTGCGCGGCGAGGCCATGCGCCTGGCGCGGGGGCACGAGCGTGCGGTGCTCAAGTTGATGCTCACAGCAGGTAGTGCCGGCGTCGGCTATCGCTTGCCGGACGGTGCACCGACGCGACGTGTTCTTTGCATACGCACCTGGCCTGAACGTAGGTTGCCGACCGAAGGCGCAGCGCTGCGTTTGTGCCGGACGCGCCTGCCGTTCGATCCGGCGCTCGCCGGCATCAAGCATTTGAATCGTCTGCACTCGGTGTTGGCGCGCGCCGAGTGGCGCGACGAGTATGCGGAGGGCTTGCTGTGCGATCCCGACGGCTGCGTCGTGGAGGGCACCATGAGCAATGTCTTTTGGGTCGAGGGTGATACACTGCTGACCCCTGATTTGAGCCGTTGCGGAGTGGCCGGCATCATGCGCGAACGGATACTCGAGTGGGCCGATGGCCGTGGTGCGACTGCGCGTATCGAAGCCTGTCCGCCGGAGCGCTTGCGTAGTGCGGATGCGGTTTTCGTGTGCAACAGTCTGATCGGCATCTGGCCGGCCGCGCGCCTCGATCGACATCTCTTGCCGCGGGCCGGCTTGATCGAGGAGCTGTTGTCAGCCGTTCGTGCGGGAGAGTGTTGAGGATGCGCCGTTGGTTCATCATGTTAGGTGCGGTGCTGGGCTTGGGGCTGCTGATCGCGATCGTCGGTGTCTGGCAGACTCTGGAAACGCCGTTGGACGTCCCGGACGACGGTCTGCTGATGACCGTCCCGGCAGGTGCCTCCGCGCGCGATGTGGCACAGGAACTGAGCCGCAGCGGAACGCTCCGGAATCCGCGCCTATGGGCTCTGTACGCGCGCCTGAGCGGACGCGCGGCTCAGATCAAGCAGGGCGAATACCGGTTGGAAAGGGGCACGACGCCGGCCAGTCTGCTGGAGCTGTTGGTGGCCGGGCACACGGTGCAGTACCCGATTACACTGATCGACGGCTGGACGTTCCGCCAGATCATGGAGAAGCTGAACAAGGATCCGCACATCGGCGAACGCCTGAAACCCTCCGGCTATGCCGATCTGATCCACAAGCTGGGCGGTCCGAAGGGTATGTCGCCCGAGGGCTGGTTCTACCCCAATACCTATTTCTTTTCCAATGGGGCAAGCGAGCTGAGCGTGCTGCGCCGCGCCTATGACGCCATGCACAGCTATCTCAAATTGCAGTGGGCGGAGCGCGCCCCGGATCTGCCGCTGAAAACGCCTTACCAGGCTTTGATCCTCGCTTCCATCGTGGAGAAGGAGACTGGTGTCGCCCGCGAGCGGCCGCTGATTGCCGGTGTATTCGTCAACCGCCTGCGCAAGGGCATGCGGTTGCAGAGCGATCCGACCGTGATCTACGGGTTGGGGGCGTCCTACAAGGGCGATATCACCTTTAAGGATCTGCGTCGGGACACGCCTTACAACACCTACGTGCACAGAGGGCTGCCGCCGACGCCGATTGCCATTCCGAGTCCGGCGGCGATTCATGCCGTGCTGCATCCGGCACATACGAAATATCTCTACTTCGTCGCCAAGGGCAACGGCACTCATGCCTTCTCGCGCACCTATGCCGAACAGGAACGCGCAGTGGCCGAGTACCAACTGCATCGTCGTCGGGCGAACGGAGGCTGAACCGATGCGGGGAGCATTCGTCACGCTGGAAGGCGGCGAGGGCGTCGGTAAGTCGACCCAGATCGCCGAGGTCGTCGCGGCATTGGAAACGGCAGGGTTGTCCGTCGTGCGCACCCGTGAGCCGGGCGGCACAGCGCTGGCTGAGCAGATCCGTGGGCTGCTGATCGGCGAGTGCGAGGAATGCATGGACGCCGATACCGAACTGCTGCTGATGTTTGCCGCGCGCAATCAACACCTTGCCCGCCTGATCCGTCCGGCGCTGGATAGCGGCGACTGGGTGGTGTGCGACCGTTTCACCGACGCCAGCTACGCCTATCAGGGCGCTGGGCGCGGCATCGACACAGCGCGGATCAGAGAACTTGAGGACTTTGTACAGCGCGGCATGCAGCCCGACTTGACGCTGCTGTTGGACGCGCCGGTCGAGGTCGGCATGGCGCGGGCGGCGCGTCGCAACAGCGACGGTGATCGCTTCGAGCGGGAGGCGCTCGATTTCTTCGAGCGTGTGCGCGAAGGCTATCTGGCCCGGGCTGCGGCTGATCCGCAACGTTTCCGGATCATCGACGCAGCGCACTCGTTGGAGACGGTGAGCGCACAGGTGCGCAAAACCTTGATCGAGTTCTCCACACAGTGGGGAAGCCAAGCATGAGCGTGCCGTATCCCTGGCAGCAGCGTCAATGGAATCAGCTCTGCAAGCAGCGCGAGGCGGAACGTGTGCCTCATGCGCTGCTGTTCAGCGGTGCACCGGGTCTGGGCAAGCGGCAGCTGGCCGAGGCCTTCGCACAGGCGGCGTTGTGCGAGCAACCACAGTCGGACGGTCTGTCCTGCGGACAGTGTCATGCCTGTCGCCTGTTCGCCGCCGGCACGCATCCGGACTACGCGGTGATCGAACCCGAGTCGGCCGGCAAGGCGATACGCATCGATGCGGTGCGTTCGTTGATCGATTTTCTCAACCTGACGCGCAGCTTCGGGCAGTACAAGGTCGCCATCGTCGACCCGGCCGATGCGCTGAACGTGCATGCCGCCAACGCGTTGCTCAAGACGCTGGAAGAGCCGCCGGAGGGCGTGTTGCTGATGCTGGTCACGAGTCTGCCCAGCGCCTTGCCGGCGACCGTGCGCAGCCGCTGCCAGGTGCTCGGTTTCGGTGTGCCGCAGATCGCCGAAGCGCGGAAGTGGCTCGCGCCGCAATTGGGCGAAGGTTCCGAGATCGCCTTGGCCCTGGCTGGTGGAGCGCCCCTGGCCGCGCTGGGACATGCAGACGAGGAGCGTCTGGGGCGCCGTGGCGGCTGGACTGCGGCGTTGGCGAAAGCGCGCTTCGATCCGGCGGCGCTGAGCGCCGAGATGGCCGGAGCGGACTACGCCCAGGCTCTGGACGTATGCGCCGCATGGCTGCGCGACTTGGCGCGGGTGGGGGCCGGCGCGCCGGTACGGGAGAACCCCGACCGCGCCGGAGATTTGCGCTCGCTGGGCGAGCGGGTAGACTTGCAGGGTGTCTTCGCCTGTCTGGAGCAGGCGTTACGGCTGCGCGGGTTGCTCAACAGCGGCTTGAACGCGCAGCTACAACTCGAAGAATTATTAATGCGCTATCAGACGGCGCTGCGCGCTTAGGGAGTAGTTCTAGATGTCCATAGGCCAAGGCATTCTCACCCTGACGATTCGCGACAAGAACGCGCTGTATCAGGCCTATATGAATTTCGTCAAAAACGGTGGCCTGTTCGTGCCTACGCAGCGTAACTACAAGCTGGGCGACGAGGTGTTCATGCTCATCAGTCTGCTCGATGAAGGTGAGAAGCTGCCGGTGGCGGGGCGTATCGTATGGATGACGCCCAAGGGGGCACAGGGTGGGCGGCTACCGGGTATCGGGGTGCAGTTCAGCGACCAGGACAACGGGAAGGTGCGCAGCCGCATCGAGACCGCGTTGGCGGGTATGCTCAAGTCGGATCGGCCGACGCATACCTTGTAGCGCCGATGGGTTGTTCGGAACGCTCTTTCGGGTGTTTGGGAATTTCGAGTACAAATTAGCGCTTTCGTTGAGCGATTGGGCCGGTTTCTTGCGCGAATCAGCGGTTGTGGTTTTGATCTTGCGTGAGTGAAGGCGTTGTGCTTGCTGACTTTGGGGGCTTGTTTCGGACGCGATTCGACGTTTGGGGCTCAGATCGATCGAAGTGACGCGCCCGAGCCGATTTCTTTGAGTGCGCAAAGAAACCGGCGAAAGAAACGCACCCCAGGATCGCTTGTCCCTGGCGGGCAACCTCGCGAACGCACGCCTGAACGGGGCTCGCAGCCATTCGCTTCCTGCGAAGGGCTGCTTGGCCGGCGTCCTGCCGGCCATCCCCGCCCAGGCGCACGTTCGCGAGGCAAGCGATCAAAGGGGGACCTAACGTCAAAACCGGGCGAGTCCGAAGCGAAATCGTTCTGTATTGGTCGATTCGTAGCTCAGACATTTGGGGGCCGTGCTGTTTTGACTCTCCGGTTCCCGTGTGGCCTTGCCTCGAGCGTGCGCTCCGGCGCGGGGTCGGGCGGCAGGGAAGCCGCCCGAGCAGGCTTTGCCAGGAGGGCAAGTGCCTGCGGTGCCCCGTGACGGGGTGTACGCTCGAGGTTTGCCCGTAGGGTCAAGGCCTTTCGGGCGTCTTTCTTTCGTACCTTTCTTTGGGCGTGCAAAGAAAGGTACTCGGGCGCGTCACACACGTAAGATCAGCACTACCTAACGCTGATTCGCGCCCGAAAAGCACTCCAAACGCAAAACGATACGTGGGCTTTGTGCAGAATCAATTGCCCAAAAACCTCGAGTCGCGCCGGAAATTCAGGCTAGAGTGACCCGGTTTTAACTAAGGCCGCAGACGATCCTCAGGACCGAATCCCCACCCCCCGATTCAACAGCGTCAACGCAATGGCCGACAACGCAGCGATGAACGCCAGGATCACCGCATAGGACACGCCAAGCGGTATGTCGGAAGTCCCGAGCATGCCGTCGCGGAAGGCGTTGACCATGTAGAGGATCGGGTTGGCCAGCGACGCGTGCTGCCAGAAACCGGGCAGCAGGTTGATGGAATAGAACACGCCGCCCAGGTAGGTCAGCGGGGTCAACACGAAGGTCGGCACGATGGAGATGTCGTCGAAACTGTTGGCGAACACTGCATTGATGAAGCCGGCCAAGGCGAATAGAGCGGCGGTCAGCAGGGCGATGCTGATCGTGACCAGCAGGTTCTCGATACGCAGGTGCGAAAAGACCAGCGACACCGCGGTCACGGCAATGCCCACGGTGAGGCCGCGTGCCATGCCGCCGAGCACGTAGCCAAGCAGGATCAGCCAGTTCGGCGTGGGGGAGACCAGCAGTTCCTCGACGTAATGGCCGAACTTGGCGCCGAAGAATGACGATACGACGTTGGAGTACGAGTTGGTGATCACCGCCATCATCACCAGGCCGGGCACGATGTATTCGATGTAGCTGTAACCTTCCATCTCGCCGATACGGCTGCCGATCAGGTGGCCGAAGATGATGAAGTACAGCGAGGTGGTGATCACGGGGGGCACGATGGTCTGTACCCAGATGCGCGAGAAGCGCAGCACTTCCTTGATGACGATGGTCTTGAGCGCGATGAAATAAAAATTCATGGGAGCGGGTTTCCCTGTACCGATCGATGGGTCTGCGGTTTATGGGCGTAACAAGGCCGCCGCGCGGCGGCGTGAACGGGCCTAGCCGGCGCGGCGGATGTCTGTCCCGCTCTGTTCTTCGTCGCCCCCGTCATCGTTGACGAGGGTAAGGAATAATTCCTCCAGACGATTGCTCTTGTTGCGCATGCTGGTGACGTGTACGCCGTGGTCGCTGAGTTGCGCGAACAGACCGCTCAGGCTGCTTTCGCGGGAAATCTCCGCCTCGAGCGTGGTGGCGTCGACCAGTCGCACCTGATAGCCGGGCAGCTCCGGCGCGGCGTGGAGTTCCTCGGCGACGTCGAGCACCACGGTTTCCCGGTCGAGCTTGCTCAGTAGGCGTTTCATGCTGGTGTTCTCGACGATTTCGCCATGGTCGATGATGGCGATGTTGCGGCACAGGTTCTCGGCTTCCTCGAGATAGTGCGTGGTGAGGATGATCGTGGTGCCGCGCGCATTCGCCTCGCGCAGGAAGGTCCACATCGAACGGCGGATCTCGATGTCCACGCCGGCGGTGGGCTCGTCCAGGATCAGCAGCTTGGGCTCGTGTACCAGCGCGCGGGCGATCATCAAGCGGCGTTTCTGACCGCCGGAGAGCTGGCGCGCCATCTGGCGGCGTTTCTCCCACAGGTCAAGCTCGCGTAGATAGCGTTCGGCACGTTCACGGGCCAGACGGCGTTCGATGCCGTAATAGCCGGCTTGATTGATGAGGACTTCCTCGACCGGCTCGAACTGGTTGAAGTTGAATTCCTGCGGTACCAGGCCGATGAAGGTCTTGGCCGCCGCTTTTTGCGTGTCGAGGTCCTTGCCGAACACCGTAACCTGCCCGGAACTCTTGTTGACCAGCGAGCTGATGATGCCAATGGTGGTCGACTTGCCGGCGCCGTTGGGGCCGAGCAGGGCGAAGAAGTCGCCTTCCTGGACGTCCAGGTCGATACCGCGCAGCGCTTCGACGCCGCCACGATAGACCTTCTTTAGGTTTCGTATCGAGAGTGCTTGAGTCATGCTGGAAAGACTGTCGTGATGAGGGTGGACAGATGAAAGTCCGAGCAGAGCAGTCTACCATAGCGGACTTGCTTACCCCTAGGAGACACGGACAATCATGACGGGATTGGTCAGCGCAGCCGACGGTACGGTACGGCTTCTGGAGTGCGTGACGGTCGACGGTTACGACGCCTGGCTACAGGCGCAGCCTGAGGCGGTACGCCAATGGCTGGCGGACACGGGATTCGAGCCCAAGGCCCGCCGCTATGCCATGTTGCCGGCCGTGGACGGCGACGCACGGGCATTGGCCTTGCTCGATGGTTTTGACGACGTGTGGGGACTGGGTGATCTGCCGCACCGGCTGCCGGCCGGCTGCTACCGCCTGGAGGGCGTGGCGGACGCGGTGCAACAGCACACGCTTGCGTTGGGCTGGGCGTTGGGCAGTTACCGTTATTCCCGCTACAAGACGAAGCCGGGGCGCGAAGCGGCGACGCTGCTGATCGAGGACGAGTTGTTGTGCGCCGCGGTGCAGCGCGAGGCCGGGGCGGTGGCTTTTGTGCGGGATCTGATCAATACGCCGGCGCAGGACATGGGGCCGGCGCAACTGGCGCAGGCGGCGGCAGAACTCGCGGCGGAGCACGGTGCCGAGTACACCTGCACGGTAGGCGATGCGCTGCTCAGCCGCAACTATCCGACCATCCATGCGGTGGGCCGCGCCAGCGTGCATCCGCCGCGGCTGATCGATTTGCGCTGGGGCGACGAGGCGCATCCGCGCGTGACCCTCGTCGGCAAGGGTGTGTGCTTCGACAGCGGCGGCCTGGATCTCAAGAATGCCAGCGGCATGCGCCATATGAAGAAGGATATGGGCGGGGCCGCGCACGTGCTCGGTCTGGCCCGGCGCATCATGGACGAGCGCTTGCCGGTGCGCCTGCGGGTGTTGATCCCGGCGGTCGAGAATTCGGTGTCGGGCGACGCGTTCCGCCCGGGCGACGTGCTGCGCACCCGCAAGGGGCTGAGCGTGGAGGTGGACAACACCGACGCCGAGGGCCGGCTGGTGCTGTGCGATGCGTTGACCGACGCGGCCGACGAGGAGCCGGAGGTGATCGTCGATTTCGCCACGTTGACCGGCGCCGCCCGCGTGGCGCTGGGTACCGAGCTGCCGGCCTACTTCACCCACAGCGACGCCTTGGGCGCCGAACTCGATGCGCTCGGCCGCGAGGTGCAGGACCCGGTGTGGCGCCTGCCACTGTTCGATGACTACCGGTATCAGCTCGACAGCCAGATCGCCGATCTGCTCAATTGCAGCACTTCCGGCTTCGGCGGCGCGATCACCGCGGCGCTGTTTCTGGATGCTTTCGTGCCGAAGACTACCGACTGGGTGCACCTGGACCTGATGGCCTGGAATCAGCGCAACCGGCCGGGTCGGCCGCGCGGCGGCGAGGCGATGGGCCTGCGTGCGGTCTACGCTTGGCTCGAACGGCGCTACGGCGGCGGCTGATGTCGATGGGGCGCATGCCGAATCGGCGGCTCAGCGTGGCGCCGATGATGGACTACACGGACCGCCATGCACGCTATCTGCTGCGCCTGATCAGCCGGCATACGCTGCTGTATACGGAAATGGTCACTGCGGCCGCAGTGGTGCACGGCGATACGGCGCGTCTGCTGGCGTTCGATGCCGCCGAGCACCCGGTCGCGCTGCAGCTCGGCGGTGCTGACGCCGGCGAAATGGCAAGGGCCGCGCGTATCGGGGCGGAGGTCGGCTACGACGAGATCAATCTCAACATCGGCTGCCCCAGCGACCGGGTTCAGTCCGGGCGTTTCGGCGCCTGCCTCATGGCCGAGCCGGATACGGTGGCACAGTGCGTGCGCGCCATGCGTGCGGAAACCGAGGTGCCGGTGACGGTGAAGACGCGCATCGGCATCGATCACCAGGACAGCTACGAGGCCTTGCGCGCCTTCGTCGACACGGTGGCTGCAGCGGGCTGCGAAACCTTCGTCATCCACGCCCGCAAGGCCTGGCTGCAGGGGCTGAGCCCGAAGCAGAACCGGGAAATTCCGCCGCTGGACTACCCGCGCGTGCACCGACTCAAGCGTGATTATCCGGAACTTGAGATCATCATCAACGGCGGCATCCGCAGCCTGGCGGAAGCCGAGCGCGAGTTGGGCCATGTCGACGGCGTGATGATCGGACGCGCGGTGTTCGATGATCTCTGGTTGCTGGCCGAGGCCGATCGGCGTCTGTACGCCGCGACGGACGCGTTGCCGACGCGCCGCGAGGTGCTGCAGGCTTATGTCGAGTACTGCGAGCGCGAGCTGGCGCGCGGAACGCGGATGCCGCACTTGACCCGCCATCTGATGGGGCTGGTTCAGGGGCTCCCGGGGGCGCGCCGTTTCCGGCGGCATATGAGCGAGGACGCGCGGCGTCCGGACGCCGGACCTGGACTGCTGCTGGATGCCTGGGACGAGCTGGAGGCGGAGCTGCCGACTACGCCGTCGGGAATGTGTGCACTCGCCGCTGAGGGTGAATTTCGAGCAGGGTGAGCGCCGCGCCGGGGAAGTTCGGTGCGTAGGCCGCGCCGGTGTCCAGAAAGCAGACGTTGTGGGCGAAGGTGATGGGCGAGACCGGCGTATGGCCGACCACCAGCAGATTGATGCCCTCGACCTCGTTCGTAGGCGTATCTTGCTGGACCTGGCCGATGCGGGTGCGGGCCCAGAGCGCGTGTTCGCGAAGGCGGGCGTTGTGCGGGAGTTCGGCCACGAATTCGTCCCAGTGCAGGCCTTCGGGAACATCGGCATGGACTACGCCGACCCGTCCGTCGGCGGTGTCCACCTCGATGGTGTAGGGCAGTTCGGACAGGGGGGCGGGATAGGCCGCGCGTTCCTCGTCGTCCAGCATCAGCCACCAGCCTGCGCCGGCCTGGATCAGCCAGCGGACGTTGATCTCAGCGGCGTCGATGTTGTCCAGCAGCATGGTTTCGTGGTTGCCGCGCACGGCGTGGAACCAGGGGCGGCGGAGGAATTCGAGTACCCGCGGCGATTGCGGTCCGCGGTCGATGAGGTCGCCGACGCTGATCAGTCGGTCGCGTTCGGGATCGAAGCCGAGACTGTCGAGCGCGCGTTCGAGCACATTGAAGGAGCCGTGCAGGTCGCCGACGCAGAAATCGCGCCCGCCCGCATTGCGGGCCAGCGAAAGATGGTACTGCCGGGGCTGAGCGTCGGCCTTCATGGCCCGAGTATATCGAGGTCGGAGGAATTGTGTGCTCGAGAGCGTTTTGGCTGCGAATGCACAGACCTTCGGGAGTGACGGACAAGGGGCTGGAATGAATGACGAGTTGAAACAATACGCGGAGGAACTCGAACGCATCGTCGCGGCTATTCACCGCGCCACGGCGTCGATCGCCGTGGTCAGTTTCGCCGGTTACGGCACTGCGGTCTGGCTGCTGTTCAGCGGCAGGCTCTGGCTGGCGTTGGGCGTGGCAACGGTCAGCTATCTGTTCTTTCGGCTCTATCCGCCGCTGTCGCTGCATTGGGCGCGTTGGCGCAGTGCCGAAGAGCCGCGCCAGCGTGTCGCTCTCGAGGCGCTGGAGCGCGCATGGAACGGCCGCTCGCAGCGGGAAGTGTTGCTGGAAGTGGATGCCTGGCTGCGGGGGCGTGACTCAAAGCTCGATTGATTCGCCCATCTGTTCGCTGAGCACGCGGTTGAGCGTGTCGATCAGCGTCTCCGAGGTGCGGTCGTTGCACCATTCGTCCTGCTGGGCATCGTAGCCGAAATGCGCCGGCCCTTCAGGCGATGCCAGCCACAGCTGCTGGGCTGCCTCCTGGCGATTGAGGATGACCTTGCCGCCATCGTCGAACTCGATCGTGAGCACGGCGTCGATGAGGTCGAAGTCGAGGTCGCTAAGCGTGTCGTCGCGGCTCATGCGGTCGAGGATGTCTTCGAGCGTCTGCGTGGCGTGCAGGGCGAAATTGGTCTGGGTCATGAAGCAACTCCCGATGTGCGCAGTCTCAGCGACTGCTGCGGAGGATGGCGACGATATAGAGAATCCAGGCGACGATGAAGGCCGTGCCGCCCAGGGGGGTTAGGATGCCGAGCCAACGCGTGCCGACCAGCGTCAGCAGGTACAGGCTGCCCGAGAACAGGATCACGCCTGCGAACATCAGCCAGCCGGCCGTACGCAGCCAGCCGCGCGCATCCAACTGCGCGGCGCTGACTCCGATCAACATCAGACCGAGCGCGTGGTAGAACTGGTAATGCACCGCGGTTTCGTAGACCGAGTACATGAGCGGGCTGACATGGCCGTGCACCGCATGCGCGCCGAAGGCGCCGAAGATGACGCCCAACAGGGCAAGCAGCGCACCGAGGGCGAGAAAGGTTCTATCCATGGGATGGTCCCGCTGAGGTTGATGAAGTCCGATCAGGTGGCAGAGGTTACACTACTCGCCCTAACAGGCTGTTGAAATTCGCTCAGGCGAGTGCGAGAGAAGGAAAAATCGGGCGAAGAAGCGCAGTTTACATAGTGTAAATGAGCATTTTGAGCCTGATTTTGATGTCCTATCGTGCCGCATGAGTAGAAATTCAATAGCCTGTTGAATGTCGTCCATACCGAATCGGGAGAATACGTATGCCTAGCTTCGACGTGGTTTCCGAAGTCGATAACCATGAACTGAACAACGCCGTCGATCAGGCCAACCGGGAGATCGAAATCCGCTACGACTTCAAAGGGGCGGATGCCAAGGTCGAACGCAGCGGCGACGATCTGCGGCTGGAGGCGCAGAGCGAATTCCAGATCGAGCAGATGATGGACATCCTGCTCAAGAAACTGGCCAAACGCGGCATCGACGTCCGTTGCATCGAGCAGGGCAAGCTGACCGAGACCGGGCGCCGTGCGGAGCTGCCGGTGACGGTCAAGCAGGGCATCGATGCGGATGTCGCCAAGCGCATGGTCAAGGCCGTCAAGGATTCCAAGATCAAGGTGCAGGCGGCGATTCAGGGCGACAAGCTGCGTGTCAGCGGCAAGAAGCGCGATGACCTGCAGGAGGCGATGGCGCTGCTGCGTGGCGGGGAATGGGACAGGCCGCTGCAGTTCGAGAACCTGCGCGACTGACCCGCCGCTGAATTCCCGTCAGTTGTCCTCTTCGTCGACCAGCGCATCGGGTTGCCAGCCGAGCGAACGCGCGCGGGTCATGGCCTCCTGGTGGATCCGCTCGTGCCGTTCGCGCATTTCATCAGGCAGGTTCGCGACGCGATAGCCGTATTGGCTCCAAAGCGCGGTGGTTTCCTCATAGAGCGCCTGCAGGCGGTTTGCGTCCCAGCCTTCACAGGTTTCCGTCTCGGGTAGGAGGCCAAAGGTCCAGGCGTCCTTGACGATGGCACCGGTCGGCGTCATGCCGCCGAATTCCTCGTTCAGGATGCCGACGTAGGTCTTGCTACGCAGATCAGCGGGCATGGCGGAGAATCCTCGACTTTCTTCCAGGGGCGCATCCTACACCAATCGTGCTCACTCATGACTCGCCGGCCTTAGGTATACGTCGTAGCGCGTGTTTGGAGCCTGGATGCTGTGCGTCGGCGATGCTCCATCGATGAGCGGTGCGCCGCGCGGACGCTTGACCGCCACACGGCGCGCGCCGCAGGCGAGCGCAGCACCCAGCAGCTCGGAGGCGTCGGGGTCCTTGCCGACCAGTTCGCGCAGGATGCGCATTTCCTTCTTGACCAGCGCGGACTTGCTGCGCTCCGGGTACATCGGGTCAAGGTAGACCGCCTTGGGTGGAACGGCCAGGGAGAGCAGATAGCTTCGCGCATCCGCTTCGATCACTTGCACGCGCTCGCGCAGCTCCGGCGGGGCGGTGCGCAGCAGGGCGTCACGCAACAGCAGCGCCATGACGGGATTGCGCTCGATCAGCGTAACGCGGCAGCCGAGGTTAGCGAGGACCATGGCGTCGCGGCCAAGCCCGGCAGTGGCGTCGACCACGTGTTGCGTTGCGCCGGACTTCAGGCCCACGGCGCGGCCCAGCGGCTGACGCCGCCCCGCCTGGCGCAGGCGCCAGGCCGTCGGGCCCTGAGCAAAACTGAGCTTCAATGTGCCCAGCCCCAATTCCTGCGGTGTGTTCAGTTCCCAGCCTTCTTTTCCGAGTTCGAGCACATAGTCGGAGGAGGGGGCCGACTCGCCAAGGAATCGGGCATGCAGATCTTGGGCGACGGTGTGTGCCTGTGTCATTGCATCAGGTGTGGAACAGATGACCGAAAGCGGGTGGGCTTTCGATCCTACGGTCGAAGATGTGTGGGTCATGCTTTGGAAGAGCGTTGTGGGGGGACAGAATGGAACACTTTCGGTATTCTACGCAGTCTGCTTTCGGACATCCTCAAGATGTCCGCCATCGACTTCGGAGAGGTGGCTGAGTGGTCGAAAGCGGCGGTCTTGAAAACCGTTGAAGGGCAACCTTCCGTGGGTTCGAATCCCACCCTCTCCGCCATATTGCTTCTAAGTGATTGATTACCCAATAAAGCATTGGTTGTCAGTCACTTAGAATCAGGCATGTGAGACACCTAGGTGGTACACTTACCGAGGTGAAAAGCGTGCCACTACAAACGGGATTACAGAAACGAGGCTCCATCTACTACTTCCGGGCCCGTGTTCCTGACGATCTACAGCCGTATCTCGGCAAAGAGGTCAAATACTCTCTCAAGACCAAAGATAGGGCTGACGCAAACCGTAAGGTTCGCGAAGCCTCCGTGGCCTTTGATCAGCGCTGCGACGCCCTGCGCGAACAGGACCGGCTTCGCAGGCAACTCCCTCCCAGCGGCCCCATTACCGATGCGCTTATCCAGCAGCTCTGCGACCTGTGGCGTCACATGGCGCTTGCCGGTGACGAAGAAAATCGTATTGATGGCCTGCTGAACGATTCCGAGTACCTTGCCGAACGTCAGGACACCGATCTCGCTCTCAAGGAGACACTGGGCAAGACCGACCTAGAGGCCTTCGAGCCGGCGCTGCATCAGTTTCTCTGGCTATCCGGGATCCCCCCTATCGATCCCAGCCGTGACGGCTACAGGAAGCTGCTCTACCGTTTCCTCCAGACTGCCAAGAGCGTCCATAGTGAACAGCTTCAGCGTGATGCCGGAGAAGTCGTCCTCACGCCCGATTCCCCTGCAAACGATTCCCCTGCAAAACTGCCATGGTCCGATACAGCCCAACCGATAGCAGGGCAGGGCAAAGGCATCACCCTTCAGGACGCCTTCGAGGACTGGAAACGCTACGACCCCAATCGGCCCGACAAGACCGTTGGCGATGTGGCACGGCTGGTCGCCGAGTTCGACGCCCACACACAGGGCAAACCTATCGAACAGATCGAGCGGGCCGAGGTCATCGCCTATCGCGATGCGCTCACGGCACGGCCGCTGGCCTCCAAGACGGTCTCAAAACGGATCAACTTACTGTGTGCGCTGATCAACACCGTGATCGACAGTGGAAAATTCAAAGGCGTCAACCCTGCCCAAAAAATACCGAAGCCCCCTGACGATAGTGTTCCCCGTGAACCTTTCGACTACGACGAACTCCAGCGCATCTTCACGGCGCCCGTATTTCGGGGTGAACGACCATTCCGTCGAACGATGGGGGAGACCGGCTACTGGATGCCAATCCTCGCACTGTATCAGGGCTGTCGCCGCGAAGAGCTCGGTCAACTCCTGTCAGAAAGATCGACGGTATCATCTGTCTCGATGTCACCGATCTGGACGATGATGGCAACCCGCAGATCAACAGCGGCAAGACACTCAAGAACAAATCCTCACGACGCAAGTTGCCGCTACACCCAAAAGTGATCGAACTGGGCTTTCTCGACTATGTAGAGCGTATCCGAAGCCAGGGCCACACTCGGCTCTTTCCCAACCTCAAGCAGATGAAAGATGGGAAATATACGGATTATCTTGGCAAGGCCTTTTCGGAATTTCTACATCAGGACGTTGGTATAAATCATCGCTCACGGGTCTTCCACAGCTTTCGCAACAACTTCCGCGATGCTTGCCGTGAGGCCGGTCTCGACGAAGAGATCAGCGATGCACTGATGGGGCACAGTGACAATGACAAAACAGGAAGAAGCTACGGCAGAGGCTTCAGTATCATGCGGCTGCACAAGGCGATGACGCTGATCGAGTATCCGGGGCTCGAAATACCCAGGAGGGGCTGAAAGCGGCCCAGGCCGTGTCAAAACACATGGAAGATGCTAAGGAAGCGCTGATTTATTCGCCTGAGGCGTCTGTGCTGGTCGTGAGTCTGAGATAATGAGTCATCGTCACAGTTGGGTTGATCGCCATGCAATCGAGCTTTTCGGATCTGGAATACG
>NZ_JARRQY010000032.1:0-38346 GCF_037381185.1 Acidihalobacter sp. | reverse complement strand
ATGGCTTTCGCAACCGCGCTCGCTTTCATAACGCCATCTACTTCCATCTCGGCGGCCTCGATCTCTACCCCAATCGACTCATAAATCGGTCAGTCACCCACTCAATCCGGTGAAGACCCGAAAATAAAAAGAACGTAGAATCTCAGTGGAAAAACTCGAAGCTTTTAACATCTTTAAGTCTCCAACGAGAAATTTTGGGTGTTATGCGAAGAAATGACGTGGCTCTTGTCTACTGGAAACAAACAAGCACCCAAATACCCGGAGAGTTTCTGGCAAGCTATCACGTTAGGGAAATTGATCAAGAAATAAAAGAGGTTGGTTTTTTAATCATCTAGTACCGTGCAGAAAGAGAATAGAGGGACAAGGAATAGAGGGATAGGTCTATATTTTAGACCACGACGCGGAGGGGGAGAGTCATCCCAGGATCTAGCGCAAATTAGGTATAAATTCTAGACACCGCACTGTGTTCTGGTGTGGAACGACGATACCATCGCGCCGCGGACCGGGTTCGATTCGCATTCCCATCGCGATATGGAGATCATCACCTATGTCCGTGAGGGAGCGATCACTCACCAGTGACAGCCTGGATAATAAGGGCCGCACCGAGGCGGACGATGTGCAGGTGATGTCCGCGGGCACGGGGTTTACCCATAGCGACTACAACTTTGAGGACACGGAGACGCGGATCTTCCAGATCTGGATCATCCCCAACGCCAGCGGTTTGCCGCCGGCCGGCCTTTCCCGAAGGCGGGCCGGGACGGCGGCTTCAAGGTGCTGGCCAGCGGCTACGAGGATGGCGATGCCCTGCCGATCCAGACGGATGGCCGGGTGATGGCGGCGGCGCTGAGCACCGGGCACGAGGTGACCTATACGCTGGAGGCGAACCGCAAGGCCTATCTGGTGCCGGCCAAGGGGTGCGTGCGGGTCAATGGCGTGCTGGCGGCGGCCGGGGATGGGCTGGCGATCGAGGACGAGACGGTGCTGGTGGTGAGTGCCGAGGTGGAGAGTGAGGTGGTGTTGGTGGAGGTGGCCTGAGCCAGGGACGGCAACGCGCCACATGCCGTTTCGGTGATATTCATCGCCGGGACGGCTGTCCTTTCTTGATCGATTCGGAAATCGTCCCGGAGCATCCTCCGGCGTTCCCGCAAAATGTGCTTATGGGTTCGCCGGCGACCTTTCGGGCGACCCTCAGCGGCCGCCCAGTCTTTGCCACAGAAAGCGCCATGCCAGCGCGCTCAACGTCGCCCGCTGGGCGCTGTCGGCAGCACCGCCGTGGCCACCTTCGGTGTTCTCGTAGTAATGGACGTCGCCGGCCTTCATCGCTTCCATCTTCGCCATCATCTTCCGCGCGTGCCCGGGATGCACGCGGTCGTCGCGGGTCGAGGTGGTGAACAGCACCGCCGGGTAGGCCACGCCCTCGCGCAGGTTGTGATAGGGCGAGTAGTCGCGCAGGAAGGCGTCCCAGTCGGCGCTGTCGGGGTCGCCATACTCGGCCATCCACGAGGCACCGGCGAGCAGCCGGTGGTAGCGGCGCATGTCGAGCAGCGGCACTTTACACACCGCGGCGGCGAAACGATCCGGGTAGCGGGTGATCATGTTGCCCACCAGCAGACCGCCGTTGGAGCCGCCCTGGATGCCCAGCTGGCACGGTGTGGTCACGCCGCTGGCCACCAGGTCCGCGGCCACCGCGGCGAAATCCTCGAACGCCTTGTGGCGATGCGCCTTGAGCGCGGCACGGTGCCAGCGCGGGCCGTACTCGCCGCCGCCGCGAATATTGGCCACCGCATAGGCGCCGCCGCGGGCCAGCCAGCAGCGCCCCACGTCGGGCGCGTAGTGCGGCGTGAGCGAGATCTCGAAACCGCCGTAGCCATAGAGCAGCGTGGGCAGCGCCGTTGCGCGTGAAACGTCGTCGTCGCCCGCCGGCAACACCAGGAAATAGGGTACCCGGGTGCCGTCGGCGCTGGTGGCGAAACGCTGCTCGACGCGCATGCTGGTGGCGTCGAACAAGGCCGGGGCCTGCTTGACCGGGTCGGGCGCCGCGGGTGCGCTCTCGATGCGGGCCAGGTCTAGGCGCGACAGTGTGGTCGGGGTCAGATAGTCGGTGACCACGACGAAGACCTCGTCGCTGGTCTCGTCGTCCACCGCCGACAGGCCGACCTCGCCGGAGGGCGGCAAGGTGTCTAGCGCCAGGCTCGCCCACGCGGCTGCGGCACGGGGTTCGAGCCGCACGAAGCGGTGTTTGACGTCTTCGAGGATATCCAGCACCAGGTAGTGACGAGTCCACTCGAACCCCTCCAGCGAGCGTCGCGCGTCCGGCGTGAAGAGCACGCGAAAGTCGCGGGCGCCGGCCTTGAACGCGGCGTAGTCGATCGCCAGCAGCGCCCCGCCGGGATAGCACGTCGCCGCCGGGGTCCAGTCGTCGCGCGGCAGCACCAGCAGCCACTCGCGGTGCACGCTGGCCCGGGCCGAGAGCGGCAGGTCGAGCGGGATCCGGGTGCCATCGGGCAGGCGCTCGATCAACCGCTGCGCGTAGAACGCCGAAGCGTGGTGGATAAAGTCGCGCTCGAAGCCGCGGGTGCGATCGCGAAAGGCGAACACCATCAGATCATCCGGCGCCGCCTCGAACAGCGTCTCCGCCGCGGCCAGCGGCTGCCCCCGCCGCCAGCGCTTGACGCAGCGCGGATAGCCGGCGCTGGTGAGCGCGCTCCGCCCCGCGGCATCGGGGCCGAAATCGGTATAGGCGTAGACACTGTCACGGTCGATCCAGCTCAGACCGCCCTTGGCCGCGGGCCGTTGGAAGCCGTCCTCGACCCAGCGTTGGTTGACGAGATCGAACTCGCGTGTCACGTCGGCATCGGTGCCGCCCGGTGAGAGCGCCACCAGCGCCCTCTCCCAGGGACCCGCCGGATCCTCGGGTTCGAGGCAGCTCGCGCCGTGCCACACCCAGCTCTCGCCCTCGGCGGCGTTAAGGGCGTCGACGTCGATCAGTACTTCCCACTCGGGCTGGGACTGGCAGTAGGAGGCCCAGTGGGTCCGCCGCCACACCCCGCGGGGGTGATCGGCGTCCTGCCAGAAGTTGTAGTAGTGCTCGCCGCGCTTGACCACGAAGGGGATGCGATCGTCGGCATCGAGGATCTCGCGCAGCTCGGCGGTCAGGTGATCGAACTCGGGGCCCCCCAGGACGTCGAGGGTGTCGCGGTCATGGGCCTCGACCCAGGCCAGCGCCTCGGAGCCGTCGATCACCTCCAGCCAGCGGTACGCATCGGCCTTGGCCGCTGCCGAGACGCCCGATCCCGCACCCGCGGCATCCGGCGTCTTGGCAAGATAGGGAAATCTGGGCAAGCGCCGCATCGAGAGTCTCTCTGCTTATCGTCGTGGGGCCCGCAGATCCAGGGGCAGGTCTATATTTTAGACCTCGATCTGCTCCAGGCCTTCCATCCATCAAGGTGGAAGGCCTGTTTTTAGATCCAAAACAGGGGGAACCAATATGACATTAGATTGCCCTGAGATGATCTTATATTTTTCCTAACTCATTGAACAACAAAGTCTCGAAAGCTTCCCGAGCGCGATGAACACCCATTGCGTTATTTTTTATGAAATAATTTTGCACAGGCAGTAATTCATTAAATTCATAACCCCTTATATCTCCGATTTTTCCTTTCAAATCCGCGGGATTCGACAATTTTCCTGCAAATGGAGATGCAATTAATACCAAGGATTCCCTATGAATATTTAGATAGGAAATATCTGGATGATCGCTCTTTGTCGCGACGATTGCGCCATCCAATTTGTGATCAGCGACGTCACTTACTAACTGTTGCCATGTCCCCGTGCTGAACTGCATCTGGACCGCTGGATAGTCCTGATGGAATTTCGATAACACCGCTGGCAGTCGGCCGGTTGCGGCTGTTTCAATAGCACCAATCCTCAATACTCCAGAAGGCTCTGAGGATGGCTCCAGCGCCCTGCGAGCTTCCTCGCAAAACGCCAGTATCTTGCACACATATTCAAGAAATATTTCTCCTGAAGGAGTGATGACAAGACCGCGCCCTTTTCGCATGAAGAGCTCCACGCCTAAATCCTGCTCCAGAAGCTTTATTCTGCTTGTTATGTTCGAAGGAACGCAATGCAAAATTTCCGAGGCCTTAGCGATGCTACCTTGGTCGACCACCGCCTTAAACATTTTGAGCTGAGACAGTTCCATCGGCGTTTGCTCAATAATAGTGAATGAACACGTTATTATAAATCAGTTGTCGTGATGTGTTTAGCGGCCTTAGAATTCGGCGAACTGAGAGGAGAAGGAAAATCCCTCCTGTTTGGGGAAAGCCTGAGCGCCTGTTGGGATCGCGTAATGTTGCATTTTCTCGCTAGGCGACGGCTTCAAAGTATCGCATAAAAGGCGCCCCACTCAACCGCCCAGTAGTTGAAAGAGGTGAACCCATGAATTCTGTCATTTTGCAAAATTATGCCGACGTAAAGAAAACGCCCTCCTCCATGCAGGAGTTGGGCGATGTATTCATAGAGTCACTGCCTACTCATATCTCAAAGTTGAAAATTCCCGCTCGTTCCATAACCGAAGAATTCCGCAGTGTATCTACCCCCGCTCAAATAGATCATGTCGAGCAACTTCAAGGTGTTATGCATGACGTTCTTTGCCATCCGATAACACAGGAGGCTCAAACCCACGCCGAGGATGCCTTTGAAGCTTTTCTCGAGAAGGAGAAGACGGACTCTAGCGTCCTCAGCTTCTTTAACGGCTGGAATGAAACGCACAGAACGACAAGCCTGGTGTCTGCGAAAGTCATCATGCGCCTGTCCGCGGATGCCGTTCACATTTCGCAGGAAGATCAATCGAGCTACCACATCGTATTAGCTCACATGCACGAGGTCACAAAGGATGACTTTGGCCTTGGGCAAAATGGGCATGACGGAATGTACAAATACATGGCTTCTGCTTTTGGAGCATCGGCATGGGTTGATGACCAATATAAAGTCAAAGCATGCGATGAGTTTTCCGAGTTTCTCTACGAAACGGGGGTCTCAGCGCATAAATCTGCAATGAACTCTCATGAACACAGGCAATCTCTTGTGGATGCCATGATGGTCTCTGTTGCTTCTGAACTCTGGAACGGACGCGAATACAATTATCTTTCTCAATTTATCAAGAAGAAGCTGTTATCTGTCGAACCATCGTTAAGCACCGATACGAAGGCTCTACGTAATGCCAAGGGTTATGTATTAGGTCATTCTGGAGAGGTGGAGAACAGACACGGTTTACATGCGCTCGCCGCAGCGCAAAATTTTTCTCGTTATGCGCGAGTTAATTTCGATATGGACAGACTGAAAAATATCATGATCAATTATAATAAACGAGTTGGAAAAGCGTTCTTTTCACTACGCAATGTACTAACAGACCAAGAAATTCCACACCGATGTAAGCCTCACCGTTTCGCGGCAATTTATCCAGAGTATTCAGAAACAAACCACAGGCAATAAGATTACCATTCATTCAAAAATGCCGCCCCCTCTGAAATTTGTTCGTGAAATTCTATTTCATGCTAGACGCAGAAAAATTATGGAGCTTCTGATGAAATTCATATTTTCGCATTCTCCAGGCTCATCAGAAATATGAATGATGCCGCTCTAGTAGCGCTTTGTTTTTTTGCCTTTTGTGGTGGATTGATCGATGCTGCCGTGGGTGGTGGCGGACTTGTTCAAATCCCAGCGCTTATCCACGCTCTACCTAATTCGAGCTTAGCGACTGTTTTTGGGACCAATAAATTAGCTGTTTTTTTAGGGAATTCATTTTCAATTTCAAGGTATCTTAGGCGGGTAAAGATCATATGGAAACTCGTTATTCCGATAATGGTATCCGCCTTTATATTTTCCTTCATAGGAGCCCTTTCCGTATCACTAGTTCCACGATCACTTATGGAGTATTTTGTTTTTTTCGTTCTCATTATAATGGCAATTTATACATTTATAAATAAAGATCTAGGCCGCATTCATTCCGACATCCCAATCGGAACTAGAGAAATTCTGACGGGCATAATTCTCGGAGGACTTATCGGTTTTTATGATGGTCTGTTCGGTCCTGGAAGCGGAAGCTTGTTGCTATTTTTCTTTGTAAAGCACTTTGGCTTTGATTTCTTAAATGCCTCAGCATCGGCAAAACTCGTTAACCTCGGGACTTTTTCGGCTGCGCTTCTATTTTTCATACCATCAGGCCATGTGTTGTGGATAATGGGAGGCATAGTAGGTATTTGCAATATTGCGGGAGCCATTACAGGCGTCTTTTTGTCATTACGGTCTGGCAGCGGATTTATCAGGTTTTTTGGCCTTATTTTGCTGCTCTTTCTCATCGGAAGATTGGGAGTCTCAATTTTTACTTAGGGACATGCTGATTTATTCGTTCATGCCGGTTACTGGCGTGATGAGTCTAAGATAATAGAGCCTAGCTTCGCAGAGAGTTGATCGCCATGCAAACGAGCTTTTTGGATCTGGAATACGCGGCCAAGAAGAAACACACGCGCCGGGATCGGTTTCTAGGTGATCTGGAGCAGCTCGTGCCCTGGGCGGCGCTGGTCGAGGCGCTCGATCCGCACTGTCCGAAGAGCGGCCGGCGGGGGCGTCCGCCGATCGGGCTGGAGCCGATGCTGCGCCTGTACATGGCGCAGCAGTGCTGCGGTCTGTCCGACGAAAAGGTCGAGCATCCGTTTCAGGTCATCAAGCAGCGCTTCGGGCATCGCAAAGCACGCTACCGAGGCCTGGCCAAGAACCAAACGCAGCTCTACACGCCGTTCGGTCTGGCCAATCGGGTGCTAGCCCGAAGACGGTTGCTGGAGACGTGCGTCTGACGGTTGGATCAAAGAGCAAAACGCGCCTACGGGGGCTCGAAATCGAAGCAAATAGACCGGCGTCAACGACGATGACGTCGTGGTTCGCGCCACCGTGGACGGATACACGAGAGGCCAAACGCCTCGCGGCTGAATCAGCAATAGATCAGCGTGTCCCTAGGCAATGCGGCTCAATATATAAAAATCACCGGCACCGGTACCGGCAAGAATGCTCTTGATTTCCATATCGCGTACTACATCGGGGAGTTGGTCGCAAAAGAGCCTAGCGCGTACTTCCACATTATCTCGCGCGATACGGGCTTCGATCCTCTCGTGAAGCATCTAAAAAGCAAGAAAATAAAAATTCAACGGGAGCGTGATCTTGCGGAAATACCCGTGTTGAGGCTATCCACAGCAACATCGAATGGCGAAAAGGTGGCCGCGATCGTCAAGAACCTTGTTGGCCGCGGTCAGTCAAGGCCCAGAAAGATCAAAACCCTATCGAACACCATCAATTCGCTATTCACTGAAAACCTTACGGAACAGCAGTTGATGGAACTAGTGAAGGAGCTTGAAGAAAAACAATATATTAAAGTGGCTAACGGCAATGTCTCTTACCACCTACCACATTAGCCCTTGCTGCCCAAGCCGACACCGCAGGTTGAACGCCACACAGTCAGATCACATCCTCCATGAATGAAACACAGAAGAAATATCTAAACAGCTACCTGGAAAACCTACCTTCTGACCAAGACAATCCCCCAGGAACATCACAGCCGACTATTTCTGCGCAGATGAAGTACTGCGCCCCTCGGGCACAGCGACACTCAGGCCTGCGGGCTGACGGGAGTCACGCCGCTGTGTGTGCGCTGTGCCCCAGCTGGCTTCTCCAACACGATGGTCGCCGTCATTCCCGCTGCGAGTACGACGCCGCGCGGTAATGAGGCTGCATCGATCTGGATGCGCACCGGTACGCGCTGCGCCAGCCGTACCCAGCTGAAGGTCGGCGTCACGTTCGCCAGACCGTCGCTGCCGGTCGGGCTACCACTGTTCGAGATGCCGCGCGCGATGCTTTCCACCGTGCCTTGCAGACGTGTGCCGTCGAGCAGACGGATCTCGGCGCGCTGGCCCACGCGCACATGGCCCAGCTTGGTCTCCTCGAAATAGCCGGACACCCAGAAGGTGTGGCTGTCGATCATGGCGATGCGCGCCGCACCGGCTTGCGCGTAGTCGCCGGCATAGGTGCGCAGATGCGTGACGTAGCCGTCCACCGGCGCACGCACCTCGGTACGCCTGAGATTCAGTTCGGCCAGGGACAGTGCCGCCTGGGCCTGCTCCAGCGCGGCCTGCGCCTGGCCGTGCGCGGCCACCGCCTGAGCGCGATGCGCCTGTGCCGCGCTCAAGGCGGCATACGCGGCCTGCGCCGCCGCGCGCGCGTTCGAGCGCGTCTCGATCGACACCGCGTTGCCGCTGCGTTCGCGGCGCTCGGCGTCCTTGCTGCGCATGCCGTATTCCGCCTGCGCCTGGGCGATCGCCGCCCCGCTCTGCTCGACGTTCGCGGCGGCGGCCTGCAAGGCGGCCCGCGCGGAGGCTAGATTGGCCTTGGCCTGCTGCACGGCGATGGCGTAGCGCGACGGGTCTATGCGGAACAGCACCGCGCCCTTGCGCACGAATTCGTTGTCCCTGACCGCCACGTCGATCACCCGCCCGGACACGTCCGGCGCGACCTGCACGACCTCTGCGTGCACGCGGCCGTCGCGTGTCCATGGCGAGTACATGTAGCGCTGCCACAGCGCGTAGGTGATCAGGGCCGCGACGGCGACCACGATCAGCGTGAGAACGAAACGGGTTGCGGATGCGATGTTCATCGAACTCTCAATTAAGGGCCAGCAGGCCGAGCCCACCGAAAATGCATGCGAAGACGGCCAGCCGCAGCAGCGGCGGATTCCAGACGTGGCGGTACAGACCTAAGCGCCCACTCAGCCGGTCGACGCCCCACTGCAGCAACAGGCTGAACAGAAATACCAGCATAAGGCTCGGCACCAGGGCACCGAGCACGGACAGTTCACGCGGCATACGACAATTCCTCGGATTGCGCCTCGCCGCTGGCCAGGTACGCGCTCGGCACGGAGCCGGCATCCAGCAGAGCGAGGCGGATCAGGTGCAAATGCGCCATCTCGGGCGCGTCATGCGGTGTCGCGTCGATTGCGGCGACGACCGCGGCCAGCGCGACGCGATAGCGCGCCGGGTCGGGCGAGGCGTAGAGCGCGGCCACGCCGTCCAGCGCCCGCATGGACAGCTCCATGCTGCGCTCACCCGCGTCGGCAATATCCTGGCGCAGTTCGATCAGCGCACGGCCGGTCTCCTGCACGCTTAGCGCGAAGGCCAGCAGGCGGCGCGAGGCGTCGCTGCCCGGCGGCGTCAGGCCGGCGATCTGGATCAGCACGTCGCGGCTGGCGCTTTCGAAACGCCCGAGCAAGTCGGGCAGCGGCTCGCGGCAGGCGCGCACCACCTGCAGGCGCAGCTTGCGGCGCAGCCGCGCCTGTAGCCAGCGGCTGCCGTACGCGCCAACGAACACGATGAAGCCGGCCAGGGCGCCCATCATGCCGACGAACTGGCTCAACGCACTGTCGAAATAATCCACGGCGCTGAAATTCATCGCATCGACCTGCATCAGCATGAGCGAAACCGTGACGATGAAGCCCGTCCCGATGCCCGGCAGACTCGGCCGCGTGTACAGATAGAACCCGACCAGCATGAACGGCAGCATGCTCGCCGCCCACAGCGTGAATCCGTCCATGTGCGGCAGAATCATGAACTGCAGCACGAACGCCGCCACGATGCCCGCCGTCGTCCCGAGCGCCATGTTGCGCATGGCGGCGAAGGGGTTCGGCGCGCCCGCGAGCAGGCTGCTGAAGATCGCCGCCAGCAGCAGCGCCCAGGCACCGAACGTCGCCGCGGTCAAATACCAGAACGCGCCCATGGCGGCGATCACCCCGCCGGCCCGCACTGCCGCAAGCCCCGCGCCGGCAAGGTCGCTGTCGTGCGTAAAGCGGTGCGAGGGCACGACAGCGTCCGCAGCCGGCGAGATCAGGCCGGCGTAGGCCTCGGCATATTCGCGCATCTCGCGCACGAATCGCGTCAGCAGTTCCACGCCGGAGACATAGTCCAGGCGCGCATCGTGCTCCTGCAGCGAGGCTTCGCCCAGCCGTATCGCTTCAGCCAGGCCGGACTCCAGCGCCGTCATGCGCTGCTCCAGCGTACGCGCCCGCGCCTGCATGCTCTCGGCCGCCAGCGACGCCCGGAATGCGGCGGCGACCGGTTCAAACAAGCGCAGCAGCGCCTCGCGCGCCGGCGCTCGGGCCTCGCCCTGCAGGCGGTTCATCAGATGGTGCAGTGACTGATACGTGGTCGACGCCACCATGAAGGTATGGTTCAGGCGCTTGAGCCGCGGATTGCGCAGGTACAGGCCCTCGTGTTCGAACACCACCGAACTGCGCAGTCCCTCGATCTGCACCACTTCGCGCACGATCCGCAGATGCAGGTCTTCCAGCGTGGAGCTATCCAACACGCTACCAACCGAGCCGGCGACGAAGTCGACGAAATCCGCGAACTGCTTGCGCAGGGTCTGGCGCAGAACGTCGCGCAGGCGCTGCGGGAAGAACACGTCGCTGAACACGCTGGCCACGACCAGTCCGAGCATGACTTCGCTGACGCGCATGGTGGCGGCCGTGAAGGCCAGCTCCGGCGTTTCCATCACCGGCAGGGCGACGATGGCCGCGGTGTAGCCGCCGAGCACGAAGGCGTACGACTTGAAATTGCGGTACAGCGACGCGCCGGCCGCGCACGAGCCGATCCACACCGCCATGGCGATCAGGAACAACAGATGCTGCTGGGGGAACAGCGCGATCAGCAGCAGGCCGACCAGGGAACCGACCAGCGTGCCGACCGCGCGGTAGAAGGCCTTGGCCAGCACCGTACCGCTCTGCGGATGCATGACGATGGCCACCGTCATCATCGCGCTGGCCGGCAGCTGCAGCTGAAAGTACATCGCCAGCCAGGCCGTCGTCAGAATCGCCGCCGTACCCTTGACGGCGAACAGCCAGTCGCGGCCGGCGCCGCGCAGACCATCGGCGATACCCGCGCGCCACGCCTGCGGCAGGCGCAGAGTCCCCCCCGCAGTCACTCCGGAGTCCGGGCGGCCAACGCCTCGACGTTGGTCAGCATGCGCTTGAGCAGCTTCTCCAGCTGCGCCATGTCGTCGGCGTCGAAACCGGCGACGTGCTGCGCCAGCTCGACGGACATCACCGGCAGCAGGCGCTCGATCAGCGCCTCGCCCTCCGGCGCCAGCGTCAACACCACGCGGCGCCGGTCCTCGGCGCTGGACACGCGCTCGATCAGCCCCCTGTCGTGCAGGCCGTTGCAGATGCGCGTGAGATTGGCGCCCTTCTCGCCGCTCGCCACGCTCAGCTCTGAGGGGTTGATCCCGCGCCCGCCATTGCCGTAAAGCATCATCAGGATGCCGTATTCGCTATGGCAGAGCCCAAACTCGCGCAACAGGGCATTGAGCAGATCCTGCCCCTCGCTGTAGACGTGGCGGATGAGGCGCACCAGCACCGCGGCCTGGCGCGGGAAAGCCGGGTAGCGTTGCTGTGTGGCGTCGATGCGCCGCTCAGTCTCGCTGAAACAGGGTGTGGAGGATTTTCGATCTGACATGCATGATAGTTTATTTATGAAATATTCATAAGTAAATAACTTAATCCGCGTTTTCCTTCCAGCGGCGCATCTCCCAGCGCCACAGCACGACCACCAGCGGCAGCATGAACCCCAGCAGCGCGGTGAGGCTGAGCAAGGTCGCCACGCCGCCGTAGCGCAGCAGCGCCTCCAGTCCGATGATCGGCCCCAGGCTGCCGCCCAGGTCGCCCAGCACCTGGTAGATACCGATCGCCCGGCCGTGGCTGCCGGCCGGCGCCAGCTCGCCGATGATCAACAGCAGCGGCGTGTTGATGCCACCCAGGCCGGCGCCGATCAGGGCCAGCGCGGCAACAGCCACGGCGATCTGCCAGGACACGGCCAGCAGGGCGAAGCCGGCAAGCAGCAGCACGCCGACGGCCAGCGACGCCGTCTTGCGCCGGCTGCTGTCGATGCGGCGGCCCACCTGCCAAGCGATCAGCGCCGAACCACCGATCATCATCGCCATGAGCGCGCCGGCGGTGCCTTCGACGCCCCAGCCGGCGAAGGACAGATGGCGGTCACGGACCAGCAGCGTTAGCACCGAGAGCACTACGCCTTGCGCGCCGAAAAAAGTGAAGAAGTTGAATAGCCAGGGGCTCCACAGCGGCCCGGGACGCAACAACTCGCGCAGGCCAACGGCGGGCTTCGGTTCATGCTCGCGCAATGCGGCATGCGCCGGGCGCGTTCCGCGCGGTGCGAAGCGCCAAGCGTAAAGTGCGCCAACGAAGGTGATGGCCGCCGCGGCGAGAAACGCCGCGTCCGGCGAGGCCTGAGCGGCCACCAGACCGCCCAGTACCAAACCGGCCGGCATGCCGAGGCTGAGCGACATGCGCACCTTGGCCGTGGCCAGCCCCGCCCCTGTCTCGGACGCGAACATCAGCGCCACGGAGAGCGCGCCGATCATGAGCAGCGAGGACCCCACGCCCCACGGCACCCGCCCGAACAGGAACCAGGCTGCCGCGTACGCGGCATGGGCTCCAACGTGGAAGCACAGCGTCGATACCGCCTCGATCAACAAGCCGAGGATCAGCGGCCAGCGTGCGCCGAAGCGGTCCACCACCCAGCCGGTCAGCGGATTGACCGTCAGGCGCACGATGCGATTAATCGAAAGGATGAGACCGATCAGCGCCGCCGGAATGCCGAGTTGCAGCCCGAGCAGCGGCAGGATGGGGAATACTACCCCGCCCCCGAGCCCTCCGATGAAGGCTGGGGCGGCAAGTGCCAGTATGTTGCGGTTATCGGTATCGGCGCCCTCACCCGGCAAGCAGATCCAACACCTGCTGCGTGCTCCTGACGTGGCCGATGCGCGGAAAGATGCGCTCGATGCTATTGCGATGACTCTCGGCGTTGAGCGCTCCCATCGCGTCCTCGACGAAAACCTGGCGATAGTTGTGCTCGTAGGCGTCGCGCGCGGTACTCTCGACGCCGACCTCGGTCGCGATGCCGCACAGAATGATGGTGTCGATGCCACGTCGGCGCAGCTGCAGATCGAGATCGGTGCCGTAGAATGCGCCCCACTGGCGCTTGAAGATCACCACGTCGGAGGATTGCGGCTCGAACTCGTCGATGAAGTCCGACCAGCCGGCCGGCAGCGGCTGCGTCGGCGCCATCTGGTCCGCGCTGCGGCGCAGGCGGTCGGCATGATCGGCGGCGCCGCCCACGTGCACCAGCACCGGCAGCGCTCCCACGCGGCGCGCGGCCTGCAGCAGCAGCGCGCTGCGCTGCACGACTTCGGCCGCCGGATGCGGCGCGGTATCGTGAGAGACGATACCGCGCTGCAAATCGATGACGACCAGCGCGGTGCGTACGGCTTCGAGCGTGATTTCCGACATGAAATCCTCCTTGATCTCAGCGCCGCACAACGCGCGGCGGGGTTTATTTGGCGAGCGGGTCCAGCACCAGCGGCTGGTCCATCAACATCGGTCCGGACACACCGATGATCACCACCAGCAGGCCGACCACACCGATCAGGCCGAGAAACATGCGGATTTGCTTCAAGCGGCGCAGAGCCTCGGCCTCGTCACCGGCGGCCAGGGCCTGGCGCATGCGGCGGTAGGGAGAGAAGTAGATGTGGCCAAACAGTAGCATCAGCAGCACGCCGATGCCGAACATGACGTGAATATAGAGCGGCGCGTTCAAACCGTCCAGCCAGCCGTGCGCCAGCCATTCCCCGCTGATGAAAACCGCGGCGACGCTGACCCACACCCAGGGGAAAAAACGCTTGAAGGTCGCCTGCCACAGAGCCAGCCGCTGCGCGGGTTGCAGGATCTCCGCAGCCGGAGCCGGCAAGGCCGCATAGACGAAGAACGAGCCGCCGATCCAGACGACGATGCCCAGCACATGCAGGGTCAACAAAGCGAAATACGTATACGGGGTAACCATGACCATCCTCCCAAGGGCGAAGGAACGGGCCGCCATCCACCATTGGACTGCGATCCCGCCCAAACTATCCCCCCAATTATTATTGCCCCCTTATAAAGACTGTTGAACTTCTGCTCATGCGGCGCGATAGCTCGCCATAATCGGGCTCTTGTGCTCATTTACACTTCCGTAAACTGCGCTTTTTGGCAGACCTGTCCTTGCGTCTGCCCGCTGCGCGTCTGACGCAAAAAACCTTTCCAGAAGGATTTTTCGCCCGATTCTTGCTTACTCTCACACTCGCCTGAACGAGGTTCAACAGCCTTTCAACACCCACCCAGGGCCACCAACAACGCGACCGGGCACCTCAGGCGCCCGGTCGCGGCATCGCCTCAATCGACCCGCACGACGGTGCCCGCCGCCGTGCAGGTCCGGCGCATCAAAGCCCGTAGTCGCGCGGAAAGGCGATCCCGGGATTGCCCTTCATGTCGCCAGCCAGGTTCGGGAGGTCAAGCTTGTCGACGCGCACGTTCTTCTGCGTCCGCAGCCAATCGGCGAACACGTCCCACACCGGCTTGCCCTCCACCGGCCGTGAGACCGCCGCCCAGCCGGCGACCTTGTACTTTTTCTTCATGGACATCGGCTTGCCACCGATCTGCAGCTCGGTGATGCGGTGGCCGATGTCCTTCTCCGGATCCAGCGCGTACTGGATGTTGCCCACCCGGATCATGTCGCCGCCCTGCTGGTAGTAAGGATCCTTGTTGAACAGATTGTCGCCAACGTCTTCCATGATCATCTTGATCTGCGCGCCGGTGTACTCGTTCACCGTCACCTGCGGATAGGTGATGGCCGTCTGGCCCATGACGTCCTCGAAGGTGATGGTATCGCCCGGCAGCTTGGCGTAGCCCCAGCGGAAGCCCGGCGAGAACGCGGCCTCGGCGTCCATCTCCTCCATCAGCGCCTGCACCAGCAGCTGATCGAAGCTGCCATTGAAGTTGTCGCGCCGGTACAGCAGGCTCTCGGTCACCGCCAGCGGCTCGGACAACTTCTTCTCGTAGGGCGCGCGCACCTTCTTGATGTAAGCCGCCATCTCCGCATCCGGCTTGATGACGTTGGAGAACACCGGCAGATAGTGGAAGCGATAGCCCTTGAGCTTGCCCTTGCCGACGTCCAGGTCGAAGCGCGCCAGGATCTTGCCGTTGGTCGAGGTATTGATGACCAGCGTATTGCCGACCTTGACCGGGCGCGGGCCCATGATGTCGTGGGTGTGCCCGCCGAGGATGATGTCGATGCCCTTCACCCGTGAGGCCATCTTGACGTCGACGTCGGCACCGTTGTGCGACAGCACGACGACCAGGTCCGCCTTGTGCTGCTGACGGCACTCGTCGACCATCTGCTGCATGTGCTGGTCCTTAATGCCGAAGGTCCAGTCCGGCATCATGTAGCGCGGGTTGGCGATCGGCGTATAGGGGAAAGCCTGGCCGATGACGGCGATCTTGCGCCCGCTGACCTCGCGGATCGAGTACGGCTTGAAGACCAGGTCGCCCCAGGTGGAATCGTTGATGTTCTGCGCCAGGAACTCGGCCTTTAGGTACTTGTCGGCCAGTTCCTTGACGCGGTCGGCGCCGTAGGTGAACTCCCAATGCCCGACCATGGCGTCGACGCCGAGCAGGTTCTGCGCACCGACCATGTCCATGCCCTTGGTCCACAGCGAGGTGGCCGAACCCTGCCAGGTGTCGCCGGCATCCAGCAACAGCACCTTGCCCGGGCGCTGCTCGCGGAAGCGTTTCACCAGCGTCGCCAGATGCGCGAAACCGCCCATGGTGCCGTACTTGTGCGCCAGTTCCTCGTAGTCCAGGCAGTCGAAGGCGTAGGCGTCGGAAGTTCCGCCGGCCACACCGTAGTACTTCATGAAATGCTCGCCGGTCAGATGCGGCGGACGGCCCTTGGCGGCGCCGATACCGATATTGGTGTCGGGCTCGCGCCAGTACACCGGATTGAGCTGGGCGTGCGAATCGGTGAAGTGCAGCAGCGTGACGTTGCCGAAGTCGGGGATCTCGTAGGCGTCTTCGGCGCTCTTGCCCGCGGCCTGCGCGAAACGCGGTCCGAGGAAACCGGACATGCCGGCCAGGGCCAGCACCTGCATGAATTCACGACGGGAAATGCTCATCGGTGGTCAACCCTCCTGATAAATCATGTGCACGGCACAAACACGCCTACATGGCGTGCTGCCGCATATGGCTTCTGGAGGGCTAAGACGGGAAGGCCGGCGGCTTTATTCCATGCCGGGGCACTGCAACACCCTGGCATGGCCGTGATTCAGCGCTTGTTGGCGAGGATTTCTTCCTCGGCCTGCTCGGGCGAGACGTGGCGCACATCCTTGCCCAGCACCATGAACACCACGTATTCGGCGATATTCTTGGCGTGGTCGCCGACGCGCTCCAGCGCGCGGGCGCACCACAGCACGTCGATGCCGCGGCGGATATTGCGCGGGTCTTCCATCATGTAGGTGATCAATTGGCGGGTCAGGCCGTCGTAGGCCTCATCGATCACGTCGTCGCCTCGCACCACGTCCATCGCGGCATCGACGTCCATGCGCGCGAAGGCATCCAGCGTCTTGTGCAGCGCTTCGCGGGCCAACTCGCCCATGTAGCGCAGCTCCTTGAAAGCCACCAGACGGTCCTCGGAGGCCATCTGCACGGCCACTCGCCCGATCTTCTCGGCCTTGTCGCCGACCCGCTCCAGATCGGTGATGGTCTTGATCACCATCATGATCAGGCGCAGGTCGATCGCGGTCGGTTGGCGCCGGGCGAGAATGTGCGAGCACTCCTCGTCGATGGCCAGTTCCATGCGGTTGACCTGATAGTCGGAATGAGCCGCTTCCTCGCCCAGCTCCATGTTGCCTTCGATCAATGCCTGAATCGCCTCGCCGACGTTCTTCTCCACCAGCCCGCCCATGGCGAGCACGCGATTGCGAATGTCCTCGAGTTCGGTGTCGAACTGTTGGGAAATGTGCTTCTTGAGTGGGTCTGGTTTCATGAAAATCACCTGCAGGAAAGTGGCGCCGGGTCCGCCGGCGTATGATGGCAAAGTCGTCGGTGGCGTGCTAGTGTCCGAGTAGCGTCGGCGCGGCCCGTAATCGCGCCGCAGCGCGTCAATACGCGGCCCTAACGGCCTCCCAGCCTAATGCCAATCGGTGACAGCAACGTGACAGCGCGCCCAGAGCCACTCGCGATGGCGGACGAGATCGACCTGACCCGGAAAGAACTCTACATCAACCGCGAACTGAGCCTGTTGGAATTCAACCGGCGGGTGCTTGATCTGGCCCGCGACGCCAACATGCCGCTGCTTGAGCGGCTGCGCTTCCTGTGCATCTCCAGCACCAACATGGACGAGTTCTTCGAGGTCCGCGTCTCCGGCCTCAAGCAGCAGATCGCCCTGGAAATCACCTCCGCCACGCCGGACGGCCTGAGCGCCAACGAACAGCTGCTGCGGGTCGGCGACGGCGCGCACGCCCTGGTCGACGAGCAGTACCGCGTGTTCAACGAGGAGCTGGTGCCGGCGCTGGCCGAACAGGGCATCCGCTTCGTGCGCCGCACGCACTGGACCCCCGATCAGGCCCAGTGGGTCAAGCGCTACTTCAACCGCGAGCTGCAGCCCGTGCTCAGCCCGCTGGGCCTCGACCCCTCGCATCCCTTCCCGCGCATCCTGAACAAGAGCCTGAACTTCGTGGTCACGCTGGAGGGCAAGGACGCCTTCGGCCGCGACAGCGGCATCGCCGTGGTGCAGGCACCGCGCTCGCTGCCTCGCCTGATCAGCCTGCCGCAGGAGTTGTGCCGCAAAGATCACGGCTTCGTATTCCTGTCCTCCATCATCCACGCACATGTCGGCGATCTGTTTCCCGGCATGCATGTCACCGGTTGCTACCAGTTCCGCGTCACCCGCAACAGCGACCTGTTCGTCGACGAGGAGGAAATCGACGACCTCAAGCGCGCGCTGGAAGGCGAGCTGCCGTCGCGCAACTACGGCGAGGCGGTTCGTCTGGAAGTGGCCGACAATTGCCCACCCGCCACCGCCGACTACCTGCTGCGCCAGTTCGGCCTCGGCTCCGGCGACCTCTATCAGGTCAACGGCCCGGTCAACCTCAACCGCCTCGCCGCGGTCATCGACCTGGTCGACCGCCCAAACCTCAAATTCCCGGCCTTCACCCCCTCGCTGCCGGCCTCCTTCGGTTCCGGCAGCGTGTTCGACGCCCTGGACAAGGGCGACGTGCTGCTGCACCAACCCTATGAGTCCTTCACTCCGGTGATCGAGTTCCTGCGCCAGACCGCGCGCGATCCCGACGTGCTCGCGATCAAGCAGACGCTGTACCGCACCGGCTCCGACTCGCGCGTCGTCGACCTGCTGGTGGAGGCCGCCCAGGCCGGCAAGGAGGTCACGGCGGTGGTCGAGTTGCGCGCGCGTTTCGACGAGGCCGCCAACATCGGCCTGGCCGGACGGCTGCAGGACGCGGGCGCACACGTCGTCTACGGTGTGGTCGGCTACAAGACCCACGCTAAGCTGACCATGGTGGTGCGTCGCCACAAGGGCCGCATGCGCCGCTACGCCCACCTCGGCACCGGCAACTACCACGCCGGCACGGCCCGTGCCTATACCGACATCGGCCTGTTCACCGCCGACCGCGTGATCGGCGACGACGTGCACAAGATCTTCCAGCAGCTCACCGGCCTGGGCCGCGTGTCGCGCCTGAAGAAACTGCTGCAGGCGCCGTTCACCCTGCACAAGGGCATCATGGAGCGCATTCGCCGCGAGGCCGAGGCAGCCAAGGCGGGACGCCCGTCGCGCATCATCGCGCGCATGAACTCGCTGATCGAGCCGCAGATCATCCGCGAGCTGTACCAGGCCTCGCAGGCCGGCGTGAAGATCGATCTGGTGGTGCGCGGCATCTGCGCCCTGCGGCCCGGCCTGCCCGGCGTCTCGGACAACATCCGCGTGCGCTCGGTAATGGGCCGCCTACTCGAGCACTCGCGCGTGTTCTACTTCCAGAACGACGGCGGCGAACCGGAGATCTTCGCCTCCTCGGCCGACTGGATGCAGCGCAACTTCTTCCGCCGAGTCGAAGTCGCCTTCCCGATCGAGGACCGCAGCCTCGCCGAGCGGGTTTACCGCGAGACCCTGGAGCTATACCTCAACGACAACTGCCAAGCCTGGGAACTGCAGTCCGACGGCAGCTACAAGCGCCTCAAGCCGGGCCAGCAGAAACCGCGCCCGGCCCAAGGCCGACTGCTCGCCCAAATCAACGACCTGACATCCGGCTGACACCCAAAGGACGGAGAATTCCATGAAAACCGCCACCACCCTACTGCTGTCCGCCGCCTTATGCCTGAGCCTCGGCGCCTGCGCCAGAATGGCGCCCACGTCGCAGGCAGAAGCCTGCGCCAGCGGACTCAACCAAGGCTTTTCCGAACTCGACGATGCCAAAGCGAAGGGCTTCGGCGGCACGGTCAGCTTGGTCAAGGCCGCCAGCCTGCTGTCGGCGGCCAAGGTGCAGCAGCAATTCGAGAAATACCCCAACTGCATCGACAAGGTGCAGCGCGCCCGCAAGTACATCCGCATGGCCGAACAGGGCCTCTGAGTCGAGCACTTTCCGCGTTGCGGCTTGCCTGATCCGTTGAATTGACGCTCGCCACGGCGAGCGGCCGCGTCGTCGGCCCTACATGCAGCCGCAGCCTGGCAACCAGCAATCAAGGACGTAACGATGCCAGACAAGGACCAGACGCCACCGGAGAATCCTCACAAGGGTGCGAGACAACACCACCGGTTCCAGCTCGGCGGCGACACCGTCGAGACCGAAGTCATCGCCGACTGGCTGGAGATTCACGACAAGGAAGAACCAAAGGCGCGCATCTTCCACACTGCATACCTGCGCAAGGACGGCGATGCCGAGCGGCCGGTGATTTTCTGCATGAACGGCGGACCCGGCGGGGCCTCCGTATTCCTGCATTTCGCCTGTGCCGGCCCGAAAACCCTGCAACGCACTGCTGCAGGCAAATTCGACACCGCCAGCCGCCAACTCGACGACAATGCGGCCAGCTGGCTGGGGTTTGCCGATCTGGTGTTCATCGATCCCGTCGGCACCGGTTTCAGCCACCTGATCAAACCGAAGCCGAAAGAGGACGATGGCAAGAAATCCGCCGAATCCGAGGAGGACAAGAATCCCTACTGGGCAACGAAAAAGGATCTCGACTCGATCGGTCAGTTCATGCGTCGTTTCCTGCGCCAGCACAAACTATGGCGTCGGCCGTTGTACTACGCCGGCGAGAGCTACGGCGGCTACCGCGCCTGCCGACTGGCCAAGCTGCTAAACAAGGAATACGGCCTGGGCATGGCCGGCATCATCAGCATTTCGCCGATCTGGCAGTTCCGCGACGCCGCGGGTTCCGATTACAGCACCGCGGAATGGATCAACATCCTGCCGAGCTATGCCGCCATCGCACACCACCACGGCATCAACCGCTGTTTCCCGCAGGACGCCGCGATGGCCGAGGTACAGGCCGAGGCGGAACGCTTCAGCATCAGCGACTACGCACAAATGCTGGTGTCCGCCACCTTGATGCCGACGGAGCAACGCGAGGCAACGCTGGCCAGGACGGCCAACCTGATGGGCCTGGATCAGACGTTCGTCGGCCAGTCCAACGGACGCATCCAGATTTCCGATTACGCCAGACTGGTGCGCAAGAGCCATGCCGAAATCACCGACCTGTACGACGGCAGCCTGTATTCGCTGGACCCGTTTCCGCACCGCACGAACAACGAAACGGCGGTCCACGAGTCACTGTTCCAGGACGAGCACCTTTTCCAGAATGCGGTCCATCAGTGGTACTTCGAAACGCTTGGCGTCGAAACACCGCTGGAATACGTCCTGCTGAGCGAAGAGGCTTTCAAGGGCTGGAAAAACGACGAGAAGAAATTCGATCTGTTCGAGACGGCGTCCGCAGTCGACGACTTCCGCGCCGGCATGACCGCCAACCCGCAGCAGCGGGCGATGATCGTGCACGGACGCTTCGACACCGTCACGCCCTACTTCGCCAGCAAGCGGATTCTGCATCAGGCGAACCTGGACGAATCGGTCAAGGCACGCATCGAGGAGAAGCTGTACGACGGAGGCCATATGTTCTATTCGTGGCCGAACGTCAATGCGCGCTTTGCCGGGGATGTCCGGACCTTTGTATCCGGCGCCGAAACGAAGAGCTGACTCGTCGCACCTGGCGCCGCGCCGGGTGCATCCGCATGACCCGGCGGTATATCCGGGCTTGGCGGCGGCTACCAGCCGCCGCCTCCTCCTCCGCCGCCGCCGCCGCCCGAGGAGCCTCCGCCGCCGCTGCCCGACGAGGAACTGGACGGGCTCGCGCTGGCCGTAGCCACCGACTGTTCCATCGCCTGGCTCAGGGCACCGCCCACGCCGGCCAGGGAACCGCTCAGCGGGCTGCCGTGGTACCACGACGGCGAGGTGTAGCTGTCGGGGTCGAGGCCGGCGGCGCGCAGGCTGCGAGCGAAGCGCTCCGACCAGGCGTTTTCGACATCCAGCGCCATCGCATACGGCAGATAGGCTTCGTAGAGCTGCGCATCCTGCCGCGGCGGCCCCGCCAGCTTGAGTTCGTCCCCCTCGGCCACCGACAGGTACAAACGGAACCCCTCGACCTGATCCAGCAACTTGCGCCCGGCCAGGGTGGGCGCCTTGAGCAGGTGGTAGAACAGTATGGACAGCACCATCGCCGCGCCGAGCAGCAGGGTCGCCAGTCCACCGATGCTGTGCACCAGCATGCCCAGGCCGACCGCCTCGCCGATAAAGAACGGCACGGCGAAAGCAGTGGTCACCACCGCCACGATGGCGGCGCCGATGGAACGCAGCGCCTTGCGCCAGGCGCCGAACACGCCGATGGCCAGGGTGTAGACGCCCACGCTCCACATGCCGAGCCACACGCTCAGGAACAGCCCCGTCATCCGAGCCTGGGGATCGGCCTGCGTCAGCACGGTGACGGCATAGGTCGCCAGCAACAGCACGATGCCGGGGGTCAGATAACCCCGGTTCGTACGGAAATAGCGCGCCTCGTACTCGCGGCGCAGCAGGGTTTCGTGATCCCGCCTCGCCTTCTGCACCGACTTGTAGTTGCCCCGGCGCAGCACGAAGCTGGCCCAGCGCGACAGCAGCCGCTTGCGCAGCACGTCCTCGCCCGGCGTGAGCTTGTTCGCGTCGGCGCCGTCGATGCGCTCGAGGACGAATTCGCCGTCCTCCTCGTCGATCTTGAGAACCCCCTTGGCCGCCATGCCCACCAGCGCACAGGCGAAGGTCTTGTCGTCATAGCCCATGCGCTCGACGAAACGCAACACCGCCGGCGACAGGCCCTCGGGCGGCTGGTAGCGCGGGATGATGACGCCGGCCTCGGGGTCGCGGCCCACCCGGTACCAGACGATCAGGAAATAGAGCAGCAACAGCAGCAGGCCGCCGCCGGCGAACACCAGCGGCCGGTTGTCGGCCCACCACCAATGCAGGCGCTGCTCCGCGGACGGCGCCCGCACATAGCCCTTGGGCCAGCTCACCACCACGGTCAGTCCGGCATGTCGGGGCAGCGCCGCGGTGGTGGCGAAATCGGCCGTGCCTCCGAGGCCCAGCCAGGCCCGGTAGTCCTTGCCGCGTGCGCCCTGCGGGCCGGTGTAGGCCTCCAGGCCGAGCGCGTCGCGCGGCACCCCGGCCGGCAGCTCGACCGAAGCCGAGGCGTGATCGATGGGGAAGGCCCAACCGTTGCCGGTCACGTTCCAGTACAGCTCGTCGTGGTCCTTGAAAAACCCAAGCTGGCGGTCGGTCCGGTAGATCAGGGTGTAGGTGTATACGCCCGGAGCCAGCAGGTGATCCTTGCGCCCCAGGTAGATGCGGATACCATTGCTCAGCGACTTGGTGTGATATGCCTCGGGCTGCCCGTCGCGCGACACGCTGAGCAGGCGGAAGCCGACGCTGTAGCGCTGCCCGCCGGGCCCGCGATAGCTCAGCGGCAGGTCGCGGTAGATGCCGCGGCGTATCTCCCGCCCTTCGGCGCGCACGCGGATCGTTTCGGTCACTCGCATACTGCCGTCGGCATGCACGGCAATGGCGGCATGGAAATCGAGGATACGCTCGTCGGCCTGCGCCGCGGCCCCGATGCAGAACAGCAGCGCCAGAATCAGCGGCCACAGCCAGTCAACGCGTCTCATGCTCCCCCTCCTCGAGCTGAAAATAGACGGCATGGCGATAGCCCAGCGGCCGGGCGAGCAGCAGATCGGGAAACGAATCGACGCGCGTGTTGAGGTTGCGCACCGCGCCGTTGTAGTAGCGGCGCGCGTGCTGCAGGGCGTTCTCCACCTCGCTGATGTCGCGCTGCAGGGCCAGAAAATTGCCGCCGGACTTGAGTTCCGGGTAGGCCTCGGCCAGCACCAGCAGGCGCTGCATGCCCGCGCCAAACTCGGCCTCCAGAGGCCCGCGCAGCTGCGGATCGTCGGTTTGCCGGCTGCGCGTACGCAGCTCTGTGAGCGCCTCCAGCGTGGCGCGCTCGTAGCCGGCATAGCCACGCACCGCCTCGACCAGCTTGGGCAGCAGCTCGTGGCGCCGCTTGAGCTGCACGTCGATGTCGCTCCACGCCGCCGCGACCCGATGGCGGTCGCGCACCAGCCGGTTATAGATCCACACCGCCCCGCCGAACGCGGCGAGCAGCATCCCCCCAACGATGATCACGCTCTACTCCAGGCCAAGCCCGATATTCACGCCCTTGAACGCCTTCTGTTCGTTTTTCAGATCCGCCTGCGTGAGCGGATAACGGTCCTGCCAGCCCTTTTCCAGGGTCAGAGTCAGCGTACCGTTGGCAGCCGCCAGGCTATCCAGGGGCACCTCGTCGGCGCCGCGTCCGCGCTGCAGCACCACGGCCAGGCGCAGCAGCGCAGCCAGACGCATGACGCGTGGCCGCAGCCCCGAGGCCAGCGGCTCGAACAGCTTGGCGGTGAACTTGCGCCGATGAGTTCGCACCAACAGCGCAAGAACCTCCTGCTCGTGACGCGAGAAGCCGGCCAGATCGGCATTTTCCACCAGATAGGCGCCGTGCTTATGGTAGCCGCTGTGGGCCACACCCTGCCCGATCTCGTGCAACTGCGCGGCCCAACGAAGATAGTCGCCGTCTTCGTCGCTCAGCCCCCAGTTCACGGCGACCGCGTCGAACAGCTGCGCGGCCGTGCCGGCCACCCGGGCCGCCTGTTCCGTATCGACCTGATAGCGATTGACGAACACCCCGATGCTGCGGTCGCGGATGTCTTCGTGGCGGATACGCCCGACCAGGTCGTACAGCGCGCCCTCGCGCAGCGCACCGCTGGAGACGTCCATGCGCGCCACCCCGAGCGCTTCGAACACGCCGGTCAGCACGGCCACTCCGCCAGCGAACACCGGCGCACGCTCCTTGCTCAGTCCGTCCAGATCCAGGCGCTCGGCGTGTCCGGCATCGAGCAGGGCGTCGCGCAACTTGGCAAGCCCGGCAGGGGTGATCCCGCCCTCGCTCCATCCGAGTTCGCGCAGCACGCGCTCCGTGGTCAGGATCGTGCCCGAAGCGCCAATGACCCGCTCCCAGCCCGCAGTGGTGTAGCGATGCACCAGCGGCCGCAGCTCCTGCCGGGCCGCCGTGACCGCCGCGCGCCAGTTCTTCGCGGTGATCTCGCCGCGCGGAAAGCAGCTCTGCGAGACGCTCACGCAGCCCATGTGCAGACTCTCGGTATCGCGCGCCTCGAAGCCCTCGCCGATGATCATCTCGGTGCTGCCGCCGCCGATGTCCACCACCAGACGCCGCTCGCCGCTGGCCGCCACCGAGTGCGCCACGCCCAGATAGACCAGACGCGCCTCTTCGCGGCCGGCGATGATATCGATGGGGTGGCCCAGCGCATCGGCGGCCAGCTCCAGGAATTCCCCTGCGTTGCGCGCCTGGCGCAGCGTGTTGGTGCCGAGCGCGCGCACCGCGCCCGGCTGGAAATCGCGCACGCGCTGACCGAAGCGGCGCAGGCACTCCAGCGCACGCTGCTGCGTTTCGCCGCTTAGATACTTGTTCTCGTCCAGTCCGCCGCCGAGACGGACCATCTCCTTGAGCCGGTCGACCACCTGCAGATGGTGATTGGCCTCCACGCGGGCGACGATCATGTGGAAACTATTGGAGCCGAGATCGACCGCGGCGACCGACTCGGGAGCGGGAGACGGATTCATCGTATACAAACCATGCGGCGGCATCCGGAGCGAAACCGGCGCCAGTGGGAGGAAATGCTGCCGTGCGGGCGCATCATGAGCCCGATGTTAGCACGTGCGGCACGGCTTCAACCTGCGCCGGACGACTCAACCAACGCCGACCCGCCGAACCTTGCGCAGCACACGGCCAGCCGGGAAGACGCAGGCAAAGGTGCTTCCCTTGCCCAGCCGGCTGCGCACTTCGAGGCGCGCACCGTGACGCTGCAGCACATGTTTGACGATGGCCAGCCCCAGACCGGTACCACCCGTCGCGCGGGACCGGTCCTTGTCCACGCGATAGAAACGCTCGGTCACACGCGGAATGTCGGCCGGGGCGATACCGATGCCGCTGTCGCTCACCTCGAAGCGCGCCTCGCCGGCGGGCCCGGCGCTCCAGCGCAGCACGATCCGCCCCCCGTCCGGCGTGTAGCGCACGGCATTGGAAACCAGGTTGCTGAAGGCGCTGTGCAGCTCCTTGGCTTCGCCGCGCAGCAGCAGTCCGGAGTCGACCTCCGCCACGACCTCGTGCCGCCCGCCGCTCAGCGCCTCCGCATCCTCGCGCAGGGTCGACACGACCCCCGGCACCGACACTTCCTCCTGGTCGCTGGCGATCACGTTTTCGCTGTCGAGTCGCGACAGCGTGAGCAGGTCATCCACAATCTGCTGCATGCGGGCGGTCTGACCCTGCATGTGCCCCACCGACGGACGCAGCGCCGCCGGCATTTCCTCGACCATGTCGATGTAGGCTTCCAGATAACCGGCGAGCACCGTGAGCGGGGTGCGCAGCTCGTGGGACACGTTGGCGACGAAATCGCGGCGCATGCGCTCGATGCGGAAGAAGTGCGACACGTCGCGGGCGGCAATCAGGCGTTCGTTGTTGCCGAACGGTACCACCCGCACGCTCAAGCGCACGTCCTCGCGCTGTGGCGCCGGGAACTCCAGGGTTTCGGAATAGTTGCCGCGGCGCAGGAACTGCACGAACCCCGGATAGCGGATCAAATTGGTGATGCGCTGGCCGAGGTCCGCCGGCTGGTCCAGACCGAGCAGCGAGACGGCCGCCTCGTTCATCCAGCGGATGTCGTCCTGCGGTCCAATGACGACGTTGGCGTCCGGCATGGCGCCGGTAAACTCGTTGAAGCGCTCCAGCAGGCGGGCGAGGCGCTCCTTACGCTTGCGGTGACGCTTGCCGAAGCGGTACAGGACGTCGATCAATTCGCCCCACACGCCGCCGGCATCGGGCGGGTTATTGCGGTCCTCGTCATTGACGATCCAGTGATGCAGGCGGTAGAGCTGCAGCAGATGGAAAACCAGCGCGATGGCAGCCGCGACCGCCATCGACCAGGCCAGCTCACCACTGACCAGACCCGCCGTCAGGCCGAGAAGTGCGAGCACGCCGAGGCGCAGGAACTCCATCGCCCAGGCGCCGCTCATGCGCGCTCTCCCGCCGGCCCGCTCACGCCGCCGCGACGCGCTGCCGACGCACCGGCATCAGACCTTTGCCGAGAAGCGGTAACCGGCTCCGCGCACCGTCTGCACCATGCGGTCGTAGCCAAAAGGCCCCAGCACCTTGCGCAGGCGCAGGATGTGCACATCGACCGTGCGTTCCTCGACGTAGGCATTGCGCCCCCAGACGCGATCAAGCAGTTGCTCGCGACTGTACACCCGCTCGGGATGCGACATGAAGAACTGCAGCAGCCGAAACTCGGTCGGCCCCATCTCCAACTGCGTGCCGCACGCCATCACCCGGTGGCTGGAAGGATCGAGCTGCAGCTCATCGACGCTGAGCGCTTCGTCAGCCGATTCGGGTTTGACGCGGCGCATCACTGCGCGGATGCGCGCGACCAGCTCGCGCGGCGAGAACGGCTTGATGACGTAGTCATCCACCCCTGCCTCAAGACCGCCGACTTTGTCGTCCTCATCGCTGCGCGCGGTCAACATGATGATCGGCAGCTCGCGGGTATACTCCTCGCGCTTGAGCCGCCTCGCGAAATCGATGCCGGTCACCCCCGGCAACATCCAGTCCAACAGCACCAGATCGGGCAGCTTATCGGCCAGCAGCGACTGCGCCACGGTGACGTCTTCGGCCTCGCGCACCTGCAGGCCGGCCCGGCCCAATGCGAAACTCACCATTTCGCGGATCGCCGGTTCGTCCTCGACCAGAAGAATATCGTTGCCACTCATGAACGGGCACCTCATGCCATCGCATTTAAATGATGCGATTATTACAGCCCAAACATGTTACACGGCAGTGACAGATTGCAAGCATGTCTCCTGCCCGAAGCAATGTGTACGGCACACGGGACACGCAGACCAATTGAGTTGTATGATCCCCACATACGCTGACCTGCCAAGGGAGCAAGCGGTATGTGTCGCCTCGCGGCTTATCTCGGTCCCGAAATCGTACTCGAACGGTTTCTGCTCGCCCCACCGCACAACCTCGTCGAACAGGCACAGGCGCCGCGCGAGATGTACTACGGCCGCCTCAACGGCGACGGTTTCGGCTTTGGCTGGTACGACCGGGACGGCGCTCCCGAAACCTACGTCAATCCGCAGCCGATCTGGAACGACGCCAACCTCCCCACGCTGGCGCGCAATCTGCGCGGTGATCTGTGGCTGGCCTCGGTGCGCAGCGCTACTCCGGGTTTCGGCAATACCCCCGCCAACACCCAACCGTTCAAGGACGACGAACTGCTGTTCCTGCACAACGGCTTCGTCGAGGATTTTCGGCGCAACGTGCGCCCCAAACTGCTGCGCGAACTGTCTGTGGACATCGAAGCCAGCGTACGCGGCGACACCGACTCTGAATACCTGTTCGCACTATTACGGCAGATGCTCTCCGAGGACGAGGACATGGCCGTCGAGAGCGCGATCGGCGAGACGCTGGCCCTGTTCAGCGACTGGACGGATCAGGCCGCCGCACTGCTCAACCTGATCGTCAGCGACGGCGAGCGCATCTATGCGATACGCCATGCGGTCAACCACGACAGCCCCAGCCTGTACTACTGCGTGGACGACGAGGACTTCCCCGACGGCGCCCAACTGGTCGCCTCCGAAGCCCTGACCGAACAGGGCCTATGGCAACCGCTGCCCGAACACAGCCTGCTCATCCTCGATCCGGAATCGCCGCCGGAACTCATCGCCCTGTAGTCCGCCCCGCGCAGCATCCCGAGATAGGATCTACAATATCCGGCCTACCCACTGCCGCCCCCCGACCGTGCGAAATATCTTCTATTACAGCCTGCCCGCCCTGTGGATCCCTGTACTGCTGATCTCGATCTTCTGGCCCCCGATCCTGCGCCTGCTGTGGCTGCTGGTGCCCTACACCGCAATCGGCCTGTTCGACGCCCTGGCCGCCAGACACAACGTGCTGCGCAACTATCCGGTCATCGGGCACATGCGCTACATGCTCGAGTTCATCAGCCCCGAGATCCACCAGTACTTCATCGAGTCCAACACCAGCGGCCGTCCCTATTCGCGCGAACAGCGCCATCTGGTCTACACCCGCGCCAAGGGCCAGAACGACACCCTCGCCTTCGGCACCCAGCAGGACATCACCTCCGACGGCTTTGAATACGCCCTGCACGGCAACCCCGTGGCGGTCGACCCGAACGCGGCGCGGGTGCTGATCGGCGGCCCCGACTGCAGCCAGCCCTACCTCGCCTCGCGGCTCAACGTATCCGGCATGAGTTTCGGCGCGCTGTCCTACCGCGCCGTCAAGGCACTCAACGAAGGTGCCAAGCGCGGCAAGTTCGCCCACAACACCGGCGAGGGCGGCATCAGCCCCTACCACCTGCGCGGCGGCGACCTCATCTTCCAGGTCGGCACCGGCTACTTCGGCTGCCGCACGCGCGACGGCCATTTCGACCCGGACCAGTTCACCCTGCAGGCCCGGCGCCCCGAAGTGAAAATGATCGAACTCAAGCTCTCGCAGGGCGCCAAGCCTTCGCAGGGCGGCATCGTGCCCGCCTCCAAGGTCAGCGCCGAGCTGGCCCGTATCCGCGGCGTGCCAGAGGGCGAGACCTGCCACTCGCCGCCGCGCCACACGGCCTTCGACACGCCGCTGGAGATGATGCGCTTCATCGCCCGCCTGCGTGAATTGAGCGGCGGCAAGCCGATCGGTTTCAAGCTGGCTCTGGGCCAGCGTCCGGCCTTCCTGTCGCTGGTCAGAGCGATGCTGGAAAGCGGCATCACACCGGATTTCATCACCGTGGACGGCGCCGAGGGCGGCACCGGCGCTGCGCCGCTGGAACTCTCCGACACCATCGGCACACCGATCAACGAGGCGCTGCCCTACGTACACAGCGTGCTCACCGGCGCCGGCCTGCGCGGGCAGATCCGCATCATCGCCAGCGGCAAGGTCGTCAGCGGCTTCGACATGGTGCAGAAGCTCGCCATCGGCGCCGACCTGTGCAACATGGCGCGCCCCTTCATGTTCGCCCTCGGCTGCATTCAGGCGCTGCGCTGCAACAACAACAAATGCCCGACCGGCGTCGCCACGCAGGACCGCCAGCGCGCCCGCGCCATCGACGTGCAGGACAAGGGCGAACGCGTGGCCCGCTTCCATCAGGCCACCATCAAGAGCTTCTACGAAATCTGTTCGGTCATCGGTGTCAGCGATCCCGGCGAGCTGCATCCCGGACATATCTGGCGGCGCATGCCGGACGGCACTGCGCGCAACTATCGCGAGCTGTACACCTACATGGAGCCGGGCACCTTGATCGAGGGCCCGGTGCCGGCGCCGTATGCGGCGGATTGGGAGGCGGCGCGGACGGATCGGTTTTGAGGTTTTTGCGGGATCGGGACGCGTTTCGAAGTTTCTGACTTCGGCTGGTAGTGGGATGCTCTGATGCCACTTCCTATTGTTCAAGCGTTGGGGCTCATTTCGGGCGCGAATCGATGCATGGGGATTTGATCGATCGTGGTGACGCGCCCGAGCCGATTTGTTCGGCGCATCCCTGCGCCTTACCCCTTCGGGGCGGGCGCGAAAAATCGTTCCCGACGATTTTTTCTTTGAGTGCGCAAAGAAACCGGCGAAAGAAACGCACCCCCAAAGTACTCTGCACCTGTGTCATCGCAACTGCAGTGGGCTGGTGTGCGTTCAGGGCAAGGCGCGGTGCGAAGATAATGGCCTGCACCCTTGGCAAGCGCCGCAACGCAGCCCTGGGCGCACACCAATCCACCCGAAGGACGACACCAGGCTGTCCCGCCCCGGTGTTGCGCCGCTGGCGAAGGCAATAAGCCTTCCCTGCGCGACGCGCCTTGTGGCGAAACAGCCTGGAGTCGCTGCAGCCGCCAATGGCATAGGTGCAGAGTGCTGTGCTTGTCCCTGACGGGCAACCTCTCGAACGCCCCCCTGAACGGGGCCCGCAGCCATTCGCTTCCTGCGAAGGGCTGCTTGGCCGGCGTCCTGCCGGCCATCCCCGCCCAGGCGCACGTTCGCGAGGCAAGCGATCAGGGGGGGCCTAACATCAAAACACGGCTGCCGTAGGTTGGGGTGAGTGCAACGAACCCCAACATGAGCTGCACCGCCCGCGTTGGGGTGCGCTTCGCTTACCCCAACCTACCCCTCGATACGCGAATGCGTAGCCCAAGCGTTTGGGAGGCGTTCTGTTTTGACTCCCCGCTTCCCGTTTGGCCTTGCCTCGAGCGTGCGCCCCGGCGCGGGGTCGGGCGGCATGGATGCCGCCCGAGCAGGCTTTGCCAGGAGGGCAAGTGCCTGCGGTGCCCCGGGCCGGGGTGTGCGCTCGAGGTTTGCCCGTAGGGTCAAGGCCTTTCGGGCGCCTTTCTTTCGTACCTTTCTTTGGGCGTGCAAAGAAAGGGGCTCGGGCGCGTCACCCAAGTAAGACCAAAAGCACCTGCTGCTGATTCGCGCCCGAAAAGAACCCCAACCATGCAAGAATAGAAAACTATCTCAGCTGCTCTGTTGCTCGAATCGCGCACGAAACCGATCACCACCCTCAACGAGTACGTAGCCTTCACTCGCGCACACGCACACGCCCACGCAAAACCCTCACCCCAACCACCGATACATCACCAACGCATCCACCAAGCCCAATCGCGCATGATCGAAAGCCCGCGGCAACACCCCAACCTCCTCGAAGCCGAGCTTGCGCCACAGATGCACCGCCGCCTCGTTGCTCGCCACCACCAGATTGAACTGCATGGCGAGAAACCCTAACCGCCTCGCCTCGTCCTGCGAGTGCAGACACATCGCCGTGGCCACGCCGCCGCCACGCGCGGTCGGATCGACCATGTAGCCGCAGTTGCACACGTGCGCACCACGCCCGAGCTGGTTCGGCTTGATGTAATAGCTGCCGACCGCCCGCCCGTCACGCTCGGCGACATAAGTCGCCGCCGGCGCCTCCATCCACACGACTCGTGCATCGGACTCCGGCATGTCGGAAGGATAGGAGTAGCTTTCGCCGACCTCCACGATTGCGCGGAAAAACGGCCAGATCGCAGGCCAGTCATCCGCCTCCGCAGAACGTAGCCGAAGCTGCGCGGAATCATCCGCGCTCATGCCGATCCCTGCCCGGCGTAGCGCTCAACCGGAACCTCGGGCAATGCTTCGAATGCCGGCCGCGCGAACCAGTAGCCCTGAAACAGCTCGACGCCGCAGTCCTGCAGCCAACCGAACTCCTCGGCCGTCTCCACCCCTTCGGCCAGCACACCAACACCTAGTTCGCCGCAAGTCTGCAGGATGCCGCGCACGATGGCCTGACGGATCGGCTGCGCATCGATATCGGCGATCAGCTCTCGATCGAGTTTGATATAGTTAGGCTGATATGCGGCGAGCAGATTGAGCCCCGCATAGCCTGCGCCGAAATCGTCGATTGCGGTACGAAACCCCAGGTGCTGGTAGTACTCGATGATCGAACGCAGACGCTGACGATCCTGGATGCGTTCATCTTCGGTCACTTCGAACACAATGCGCTCAATCGGAAAGCCATAGAACTCGGCTGCGCTCAAGGTCGTGCGGATGCACAGTTCCGGTTTGTAGACCGCGTTGGGGAAGAAGTTGATGTTCAGGTCGACGCCCACTCCCAGCTCGGCAGCGAGCTTTACCGCCTTGACCCGGCAGGCCTGATCGAACCGGTAACGGTTGGCGTCATTCAGGCGCTCCAACACGGTTCCTGCAGGTTCGCCCGCAACACCCCGCACCAGCGCCTCATAGGCGACGACCGATCGGCTCCGAAAGTCGACAATGGGTTGAAACGCGAAGCTGAAGTCGAAATCCAGCAGCTCGGCGCCGGCGCACTGGCCACAGTTCAGCGGCTCGAAGAACTTCTCTTCCATATGCCCCCTCTATTGCCCCGTCCCACGGGCCTCCTCGACCACCGTATCGAGATCCAGCCGCTGCACGGCGCTCAAGGCCGCCTCCAGCGCGCCCTCGGCACACAGACCGCTGATGCCGGCGGTGTCGTAGCCCTCACGCAACGCCCGTATGCAGGCTTGGCGCACCGCCTCGGCCAGACGCCGATCCCTTTCGTCAAGCATTCCGGCTATCCCTTGAACGCTTCGTCGGAAGCCAGGTATTCCAGCTCCTCGGCAGTGCTCTGCCTGCCGAGTATCGCATTTCGATGGGGGAACCGCCCGAAGCGCCGGACGATTTCGCGGTGATGACGTGCAAAGCGGGCGTTCCCCTCCAGCCCGCCAGCCTCGAACAGGCGCACGGATTCGTCCTGGTCCGCCAGATCCTCGCTGTGCATCAACGGCATGTACAGGAACGCCCGACGCCCGGGGTCCAGAGCCTGATCCAGGCCGGCGCGCACCGCAGCTCTAGCCAGGCCGACCGCTGCCTGCTCGGTGGCGAAGCTGCGCGGCTCGCCGCGGAACATGTTCAGCGGGAACTGGTCCAGCACGATCGCCAGCGCCAGAGCCCCCTCGGGCAGCTCCGCCCAGAAATCCAGCGCGCCTTGCGCGGCCCGTTCCCATCGATGCTGGAAACGGGCGCGGATCTCCTCGTCCAGCTCGGGAGTGGAGTCGAACCAGCGCTCACGTACGCGCGGGTCGAACCAGAACTCCAGCACCTCCAGGACGTCGGGCATGCCCGGCATCATAGGCCCCCGCTTCGTCCGATCACTCCGTATGGCAGAGATAGTCGCGCGTCACCGGCACCGGGCCGTGGCCATGGGTCAGCTGGACATGGAACACCACCAAGTCCCACCACAGGAACGAACCCTCGCTGGTGGCCAGGTAAAACTCCCACATGCGGCAGAACGTTTCGCCCATGCGTTCGGCGATTTCAACCCGGCGTTCCTGGAAACGGCGATACCATTCGGCCAGCGTCCAGGCGTAGTGCTGGCGCAGCACCTCGACGTCGTTATAGACCAGTCCGTTGACCTGCTCGACCCGGTGGGTGATCTGCGACAGCGAGGGGATGTAGCCACCGGGGAAAATATGGCGCCGGATCCAGGCATTGGTCTGCCCCGGCACGCCTGTCGCACCGATGGTGTGCAGCACCGCGATCCCGTCGGGGGCCAACAGGCTTTCGACCTTGCGGAAGAAGGTGCCGAATTGCGGTTCGCCGACGTGTTCGAACATGCCGACACTGACGATACGGTCGAACACGCCATCCTGTTCGCGATAGTCGCGCAGATGGAAGCGAACCCGGTCCGATAGGCCGCGTCGCTCGGCCTCCTCCTGGGCCACGCGCAGCTGCTCGGTCGATAGCGTCACGCCATCGACCTCGACGCCGGCATGCTCGGCCAGATAGATCGCCAGCCCGCCCCAGCCCGAGCCGATGTCCAGCACGCGCATGCCGGGCTGCAGACGCAGCTTGTCCATCAGCAGCTGGCACTTGGCCTGCTGCGCTTCCTCCAGCGTCATGTCCTCGCGTGCGAAATAGGCGCAGGAGTAGAACATACCGTCGTCCAGAAAGGTCCGGAACAGGGATTCATCGAGGTCGTAGTGATGCGACACATTGCGCCGCGAGCGGCCGATGCGGTTGCTCTGCTGCACTAGCTTGAGCAGCGGCAGCGCCAGGCGCTCTGCACCCGCCGGGTGAGCCTCGGCGAAATTGCGCATGAGTACCTCGATGAGTTTGCGCAACCCGCCCTCGCCGACCTCCCAGCCACCTTCCATATAGGTTTCGCCGAGTTCCAGTCCGGGGTCGCGCAGGATGCGTCGCAACACCGCATCTTCACGCACGATCATCTCAGCAGCCGGTTCTCCCTGGCCGAAACTCATTTGCACGCCATCCGGCATGCGAAGAGTCAGTGTGCCGATATGGATACGCGCTTTGAGCATCTGGGCGATCAGGCTGCGCGCACTGCCAATAATCGGCCGACGACGGCGACGCGGCGCCGTACGGACAGAATTGGTAGTAGGTAAGTTGGACGCTTGCTGGGGCATGATTCTCCTCCGCTTGGGGATTACAGAGAGAGAGAGCGGCGGGCTTGGCCCGCCGGGGTCTCGACCGGTTCAGATACCGCGCCGGCCTGTACTTCGAACCGCTGGAACACGGTAAATCGAGAGGGTGCCGGATGTCCTACAATTACTTTGACCGCAAAAAATCGAATTTACACAATACGGGCAAATTTTTCTGCTGCACGGACAAAATTCCACACGTCCGCGTGACGACAAAAGGGGTATTCGATGAGTATAGACCATCCAGTCATCGCACTATACGTCGCAGCGCTTCTGGGCGCCGCGACCCCAGTCCACGCCGAGCAACCCTTGATGGTACACACACCGCAGCTCTCGTTGGATACCGCACAGCGCATCGCCGACACCGCGATCAAAACCTGTCGCAGCAAGGGCGTCTCGATCGCGGTGACCGTTCTCGACCGCGGCGGCAATCCGCAAGTCGTCCTGCGCGACACCCTGGCCGCCCGGCTGACGCTGCAGATCAGCCGCGAGAAAGCCTACGCGGCACTGTCCTTCAATACCCCGACCTCCGCTCTGGGCGCACGAGCGGACACACCGCTCGGCCGCGTACCCGGTCTGTTGATGAGCGCCGGCGCGGTGCCGATGCACGCCGGCGGCCAGTTGCTGGGCGCGGTGGGCGTCAGCGGCGCCCCGTCCGGCACCACCGACGAAGCCTGCGCCAAAGCTGGCGTGGCCGCGGTGCAGGACGACCTCGACATGGCCGGAGGCTGAATCGGACAGGCGCGGGCGGCAAGCGCCGCCCGCGCCTTGCCCTGATCCAGCACACAGGCCAAACTGCCCCATTACCCTCATCAAACGAAAGTTTCCATGTTCGGCCAAGACCGCTCGCAGATCCGCAATTTCTTCCTTGAGGCCTGGGCGCAACGTCGGCGCGGCGAAGTGCTGGATCCGCTGGCAGCGCAGGTCGTCGCAACCATCGAGGAACATCCCGAATACCATGCCCTGATGGATGCCGGCGATGAGGCTCTGCACGGAGACTTCCCGCCCGAGCAGGGCGCATCCAATCCGTTTCTGCACTTGGGCATGCACATGGCCATCCGCGAACAGACCGGTACCGACCGGCCTCCCGGCATACGTGCTGCCTATCAAACCCTGTGCACCCGTCTCGGAGACGCCCACGAAGCCGAACACGCCATGATGGACTGCCTGGGAGAAAGCCTGTGGGAGGCGCAGCGCAACGGCACCGCGCCTGACGAGAAGGCCTACCTGGAATGCGCACGACGACTTGCCGGGGCCTGAGCCCCGCACCGCCGAAACGGGATGCCCCTCAGCCGCCGAACAGGCGCTGCCACCAGCGCCGACGATTGTTCGGCAACGGTGCGGCATCGGCCAGGTCGACCGGCTGCTGCAGACTCATAAGCCAGCCCGGCTTCGGCGGATTTGCGCTCGAGCCGCAGCTCGAACCAAGATTGTTGGGATCGAAGATCTTGATCAGCGTCGGTGCGCGCAGATCGTCCGCGTACACGATGCCGCAATAGTCCTCATCGTGCTCGCGACGCAGCAGGGCGTCGATCTCGTCAATGAAGCGCAGCACCTCGTCCGCCGTAGAAACGTCCTGCGGCACCGCCTCGCCCACGGCATAGACATACCAGCCTTGATCGGCCGCAGCGCGCAGCGTCTCCCAGAATGCATCGAGCTGATGCCAGCGCAGAATGCCGCTAAAACTACCGTTGCGGTAGCGTGCGAGAAATCCGGTTTCGGATATGGGGGAAACTGCTGACATGAAGGGGGACGAAAGGCACAGCGGGCCGACAGAGGTCCGCTGTGCCTGCTGCCTTAGATGAACAGGCAGATATCGCTTTCGCCGGCGAACTCGAAGAAGGTCGCCGCGCCGCCGAACTCGACGCCGTCAATGAACTCGGACGGATTCATCTCGAACAGGTCGACGGTCATCTGGCAGGCTACCATGCGCACCTCCGCCTCTAGACAGAGTTCACGCAGATCTTCCAGGCTGGCCACGCCCTTGGCCTTCATCTTGTTCTTCATCATCATAGTCATCATGCTCTCCATGCCGGGCAGAGCAAGACCCAGCGTGGGGAACCACTTGTCCATACCGCCGGGCATGGGCATGCCGGGGTTACCCAGCGCGCTGACCTTAAGATCCATGTCCTTCTTCAGCAGCTGCAAGCCGTAGAAGGTGAAAAACACCTCGGTATCGTAACCCAGTGCCGCCGCGGTCGAAGCCAGAATGAACGGGGGATAGCCCCAATCCAGCGTGCCCTTGGTGGCTATAATCGCAAGTTTTTTCTCCGACATTCTCCGCATCCTCCGAATAATGATTTAGTTTATCAGAAAATAATTATCCTATTAATACGCTGTGTCAAGTTACGCCACATCACGTATGGGCTAACGGTCGGCCCAGCCAACGCAGGCGTCGTTCGGCCAGCGCAAAACCGCCGAACAACACGCCCACGTACAGCACATCCCCCACCAGAGCATTGCGCAGAAACGGAATACCTGCCACGTAGGCCGCCAACAGACCTTCGGGCGTCTTGGGATACATCGGCAGCGTCATCCATGCGCCGAAATTGGTGATCAGGAAGAACACCAGCGCGCTGATCAGCGTACCGGCCGCGATACGCACAACGTTACGTTTGCGCAGGGCGAAGCCGACGCAGACGCTGAGCGCGAAACCGGCGTACACGAACACCAACCCCGGATACAGGCCGAGCACCGAATCACTGAGCAGCAACGCACCGAACGGCACGGCGAAAGCCAGACGGCGGTCTTCCAGGTACGAACCGGCGAACAACGCGAGCGCGGCGATCGGAGCCACATTGGCCGGATGCGGGATCAAGCGCAGCGCTGCAGCGGCGAAAATCAGGGCGACGATGGTAAACAATCGGGGATTCATAGTGTTTCCTCCCTTGGCAAGGGTCGATTCTAGCCCGATTGGACCGGCAAATATACCGGGGTGGATGGGGGGCTTGGGCTCGGCTGAGCGATTGGAGGCGCGATCAACCACACCGCCGCCCATTCAGGTTTCAGGGTCAATTTCGTGCGCGATTGAAGGCTAACGGCTTCGATCTGTCGTGGTGGCGCGCCCGAGCCGATTTCTTTGAATGCGCAAAGGAACCGGCGAAAGAAACGCACCCCCAAAGCACTCTGCACCTGTGCCATTCGCGACTGCAGTGGGCTGGCGTGCGTTCAGGGCAAGGCGTGGTGCGAAGGCAATGGCCCGAGCCCTTGGCAAGCGCCGCAACGCAGCCCTGGGCGCACACCAGCCCACCCGAAGGGCGTCTCCAGGCTGTCCCGCCCCGGTGTTGCGCCGCTGGCGAAGGCAATGAGCCTTCCCTGCGCGACGCGCCTTGTGGCGAAACAGCCTGGAGTCGCTGCAGCCGCCAATGGCACAGGCGCAGAGTGCTGTGCTTGTCCCTGTCGGGCAACCTCGCGAACGTACCCCTGAACGGGGCTCGCAGCTATTGGCCATCCAGGCCAAAAGCTGCTTGGCTGACATCCCTGTCAGCCATCCCCGCCCAGGGGTACGTTCGCGAGGCAAGCGATCAGGGGGGACTCAACGTCAAAACAGGGCGAGTCCGAAGCCGAAGCTCTCTGAACTCGTTTGGTCACAGCTCACAGGTTTGGAGTACGTTCTGTTTTGACTCTCCGCTTCCCGTTAGGCCTTGCCTCGAGCGTGCACCCCGGCGCGGGGTCGGGCGGCAAGGACGCCGCCCGAGCAGGCTTTGCCTGGAAGGCAAGTGCCTGCGGTGCCCCGTGGCGGGGTGTGCGCTCGAGGTCTGC
>NZ_JARRQY010000031.1:0-88772 GCF_037381185.1 Acidihalobacter sp. | reverse complement strand
GATGGAACCCCTGGGCTATATCCCGCCCGCAGAAGCTGAGGCAAACTACTACCGGCAACTCGGGCAGCCAATCCCCATTGCCGCTTAACTTAAACCCAACAGCCTCCGCGAAAACCGGGACGGTTCAGATACCCTCTTGGATTTCAAGCCCCCGCGCATCTAGGGTCACGCATCTAGGGTCACGCATCTAGGGTCACGCATCTAGGGTCACGCATCTAGGGTCTATACTTTAGACCGCTCACCCATTCACTGACTGCCCTGCTTTGCCTGCCGAACCACCTTCGCCATGGTGGTGAAGTGGACGCCAAAGTGCGCGCCGATTTGTTGGTAGCTATAGCGGCCACCATGGCTGCGTTGCGCTTGCCATGCTTGCGCTCGATCTCTTCCTAGGAAGGCGGTGGTGGGCGACGCTGCGCTCGGACGACACAGAACTCGCCATCAACCAATTCAACGATGGAGGGCATCTTCCAGCGTTCGAACGCATTCCAGTCCAGCTCGGCCTCGCGTGCCTTGAGCTGCAGTTCGTTGCCCGCAAGCAGCAGTTCGGACACGCCAACCGCGCTGCTCCATACCCAGTGCGTGAAGGAGCTGCTGAGGATCAACGACCAGCTACAGATCACTGCTGCAATAGCACAATGGATACTAAAGTTATCCAATGTGCGCCGCGACCCACACTCCCATGTGCTTATCAGTCAATGTAGACGGTAGCGGACCGGCAACATCCAGCCCCCCACCGTTTACACGCCGAGAACCGGAACGCTTAAACAGATCTATCCCACCTTCGGCAGGTTGTGCAGCGCCTCGTCTATCGCCTCGGCGGGATACTCGTAATCCTCAAGTTCGCCCGCGAAATAGCGATCGTATGCCGCCATATCGAAGTGACCGTGGCCGGAGAGGTTGAAGAACAGCGTCTTGGCCTCACCGCTCTCCTTGCAGCGCCTCGCCTCGTCGATACAGGCCGCAATAGCATGGTTGGATTCCGGCGCGGGCACGATGCCCTCGGCCTGGGCGAAGGCGACACCGGCCTCGAAGGTGGCGAGCTGTTTCACCGCCAGCGCCTCGACGATGCCTTCCTTGTGCAGCTGGCTGACCAGCGGCGAGTCGCCGTGGTAGCGCAGACCGCCGGCATGAATGCCGGGCGGCACGAAGTCGTGGCCCAGTGTGTACATCAGCATCAGAGGCGTCAGGCCGACGGAGTCGCCGAAATCATAGGCGTAGTGACCGCGGGTAAGCGTCGGGCAGGACGCGGGCTCGACCGCGACCAGGCGCACCTCGCGCCCGCCTGCCTTGGCTTCCAGAAACGGAAAGGCCACGCCGCCGAAGTTGGACCCGCCGCCGCAGGGCGCGAAGATCACGTCCGGGAAATCCCCCGCGAGTTCGAACTGCTTGCGCGCTTCCAGGCCAATTACGGTCTGATGCAGCAGCACGTGGTTGAGCACCGACCCCAGGGTGTAGTTCGTATCGGGCCGCGAGGCAGCCTCCTCCACCGCTTCGGAAATCGCAATACCAAGCGATCCGGGCGAATCCGGATGCTTGGCCAGAATGCCGCGCCCGGCCTCGGTCCTGTCGGTGGGACTGGCCAACACCTCCGCCCCCCAGGTCTGCATCATCGAGCGGCGGAACGGCTTCTGCTCGTAGCTGACCTTGACCATGTAGACCCGCACCTCGAGTCCGAACATCTGCCCGGCCAGCGCCAGCGAAGAACCCCACTGCCCGGCGCCGGTCTCGGTAGTCAAACGCTTGATGCCGGCCTGCTGGTTGTAATAGGCCTGCGCCACCGCGCTGTTGGGCTTGTGCGAACCGGCCGGGCTGACGCCTTCGTACTTGTAGTAGATACGCGCCGGCGTACCCAGCGCCTGCTCCAGACGATGTGCCCGAAACAACGGCGAGGGGCGCCACAAGCGGTAAATCTCGCGCACCGCATCGGGAATCTCGATCCAGCGCTCGGCCGACATCTCCTGCTCGATGATGGCCTCGGGGAAAATAGCCGCCAGCGCATCGGGGCCGACCGGCTGTCCGTCCGGGCCCAGCGGCGGCGCCGGCGGGTTCGGCATGTCCGCCATCACGTTGTACCAGTGCGTCGGAATCTCGGCTTCCGGCAACAGGATCTTGGTGTCGCTCATGCTTCCTCCTCGGTTTCGCGTGATGGCGCCTGCGGCGCATCGAAGCGCCGGCAAACGTCCTGGTAATAGGCTTCATCGAGCCGCAGGTCACGGTGCGCGGACGCATTCAGCCGCAGACGCAGCATCTCCAGGCGCCGGCGCGCCCGACTGCGCTCGCCCGGTTCGATGGCCGCCGCTATGAGCGCTTCGGTCTCGGTGATTTCGCGACGCAGTTGCAACTCGGGAGGCAGAAAGCCCGAGTTCTTCAGCAGCCGATATGCCGCGCGCAGCTCGGAGGGCACGTGAGCATCGTCGTCCAGGCACAAAGGACGGCCCGCGCCCGGCAGGTCTTCCAGTTCGCGGCGCTCCACAGCTTCGCGAATGCGCTGTTCGGCGATGGCGTCGACTGGGTCCAATGGTTTGCCCTGCGTGTGCGGTGATCTCAGAAGATAGGCGATACGAACCGGGAGGAAAAGCCGAAAGCACGGGCGCCGTCGATCCGCAGACCCTGCTCATCGCAGTATCCGCGGAGAAAAGGCGTGCCTGCATGCGTCAATCGCGGAGTTCGCGACAGAGGATAATCCGCTCGTCGTCCACGCTGTCGAGCCCAAGCTTTCGATACAGCGCAAGAGCCGGGCCGTTGTCCCGCCCGACCTCGACCTGCACCGCCCGGCATCCCTGCGCAGCGCAGGCATCCATTACACGCGCCAGCAACGCATTTCCCACGCCGCAACGGCGGTGATCCGGCCCGACGAACAGATCGTCAACAGAACCGGCGAGACCGCCGAACTCCATGGAATGGCGTACCGTCAGCACCACATATCCGACAGGAACGCCTGAAACGTCGGCAAGCCACACGCTCCCCAAGTGAGGCTGCGACAGCAACGCAGCAAACGACGTTGCCGCCCATGGCCGGTCCAGCGTCATATCGGATTCGGCGTAAAACGCCTCCATCAAGTCGACCAACGCGTCGACATCACCGGAAGTCGCACCGCGAATATCCATTTCAATCGCCCCGGTTCGCGAGAGGTTTCTCGAAATGCAGCGTATAGGCGATGCGGTTCCCGAAAAAGTCCCTTTCCCGCAGACCCGCCGTTTCCGCCAGCCGGGTTACGTGCCGCCGGGTCTGGAAATGCGGATCGAAAACGATTTCAGTGATCGACAGCACGCCGCCCGGTTTTAGCACGGCACACAATTTGGTCAGCGCCGCCGCCTGATCCGGGATTTCACCCAGGACGGTCACCAGCAGCGCGCGATCGAACTGCGCGGCGTCGAGGGGGGCATCCTCTAGCGCGGACTCGATGAAGCGGATGTTGTCCAGGCCCTGCTCCGCAGCCTTGTCTCCGACCTTGCGCAGCATTCCGGCCTGCACGTCCAGCGCCACGACTTCGCCCTGCGCGCCAACCGCCCTGGCCAGCGGCAGACTGAGCCGCCCCGGACCACAGCCGGCGTCCAGCACGCGCATACCCGGCTCGACTCCCAGGTGAGCGATGATCGTCGCGGCGCGATTGGTCTTGGTGAACGGATTGTCCACCTCCACCAGCCAGCTCAGCCACGACGGACAGGGCAGCGACTGACGGCGGGAAGCCAGACGCCACACGAGCGCGATCGACACGAACAGTACGAGCAGCGCTGCGATTGCGTAAGCAGACATGTTTCCGATCCTTCAGCAATGTGAGCCAGCGGGATGAGGTACAAGGCGCGTGCCCCCTGCGAGGGAGGACACATCAGGCGGCGAATTCGGCAACAAAATGACCGCGCAGAAATGCGACCCCGGGACAACTGATCGCATGGCGGTTCCAACCGAGCAGAAGTTCGTTGGACGATTCCGCCTCGGCATCCTTCAGGATCGCCACCTCGCCACGCATAACGGCGTCGGCGCAAAGATAGGCGGGAACGACGGAAACGCCAAGCCCATTCGCAACGGCAACAACAACAGCCCTCAGGTCCGGCGCGATGAGAGCGGGTTCGGCAACGATCTCGGCGGCAAAGGCGTCGCTCCAAAAGCGACGCAGGATCGGCAAGTCCCCCGCGTAGCTGACGATCGCTTCGGACGCGAGCTGGTCGAGAAACTCCCCGTCCGAAGAACAGTCGCGCATCCGCTCGGCCAGCGCCGGAGTTCCGAGCAACACAAAGCGCCCGCGGTACAACGTGAATCACGAAGTTGTCGTCTACGACGGCGTAGGCCACGGTTTCATGTTCGCTGGCCGGCCTACGTTCAACGCCGCCCGCGACGATACGTGGAAACGGATAGAGGATGTATTCGCCTCACATGACAAGGCAGGCGGTCCCTAAGCTCTCAGGCCCACCGCCCCGAGAATGGCACTCACCGCGAACAACATGGCGATCGCCGACAACAGGCCACTCAACCCTGTCGGCGCCAGCGCAACGGCAAGTCTCGGCCCCAGGCTCGCGCCGAGAAAAACAGCGAACGTATAGAGGGAAACCGCCGCGCCGCTCGCGTTCGCCGCCGACTGCGCGGCGCCCTGCACGATCGCTGGGGCGGCGATCAGAAGACCGGCGACACAGAACGAAAGCCCGGCGGCAAGTGCCCATGGGGATTCCGCCGCCGATGCGGCCGCGCCGAGCGCGATTGCGGACAACCCCAGACCGGCAATGATCCGCAGCGCAGGAGAAAGCCCCCTCAGCCGTACGGCAAGGAACGGCACCGCCACCATGACCGGCAAAGCCGATGCCCTGAGCAGAAACAGATGCTCCGGGGACGCTCGCAGAGCCGCAGGGCCATAGAGCGCGATGCCCGACAATACCGCGACGAAACCGCTCAGCAAGCTCAGCGCGGCGGCATAGAGCGCGAGCAGGCGCCCGCGCAGAAGAAGCCCCGGCAGCATCAGAACCGCTTTCTGCAGGCGATTCTCACGGGTAGCCGAAGATTCTGCCAACAATCGGTGCGCGGCATAGGCCATGAGAACGATCACGGGCGCGGCGAGGAAGAACACCGTACGCCAGCCGCACAGTCCTTCCGCGACCTGGGCGAAAAGCTGCATCAACACGGCCGACGACATTGCGGCGGCCATGACCGCGGTCGTCGCAAACACACGCGCGTCCTCCTCGAGGTCACGCGCGATATAGGCGAACACGGGTGCGGATAAAAAGCCGGCAGTCAGTCCCTGGAACGCGCGCAGCGACACCAGTTCCATGAAATCGGGAGCGAAGGCTACCGCAAGCGTCGTCAGTGCAGTCGCCAATAGCGAGAGGATGACGACCCTCTTGGCGCCCCAGGCGTCAGCTAGCGGACCCGCGATAAGTCCCGCACAAGCGTAGGGAAACCCGAATGCGCTTGAGACGATGACCATCTCTGCAGCAGGATGCCCCATCGCGCTCCCCATTGGGGCGAACAGGGGAATGACGACATACATCTGCCCCACCACCACGATGGTGAGCATCGCCAGTAAAATAATCTCCAACCGCGTCGTTCCGAGATGCACTTTGATCATGGCTCATCATCAAAACCAACCAAATGGTTGGAAACACTATAGCAACCAACCGAATGGTTGGAAACACGGAGATGCACATGCGCGATGCGGAAGCGACGCGGCGTCGGATTCTCGATGCCGCACGAGAGGAGTTCTCCAAATTCGGGCCGGCCGGCGCGCGGATCAACCGCATCGCCGCGGCCTCCGGGGCGAACAAGGAGCGGATTTACGCGAACTTCGGCTCGAAAGAAGGCCTGTTCGAGGCGGTCATGAGCGACACGCTTGCGGCCCACTCCGATACCGTCGGGAAGTGGGGAGAATCGGCCGCCGACCTCGTCGACCGCTTGCAGCAAACCCATGAACACTCGCCCGAGCTGCTGCGGCTGATGCTATGGGAGGCCCTGGAGTTCGGCAGTGACCCCGTACCCGACGAAGAAAAGCGCCGTGAATACTATCGCCAGCGGGTATCCGCCTTGCAGAAAGCCTTCGGGCTCGACTCGGAAGCCGATAGCGCTGCCGCGCTGATGATGCTGATCGGTCTCGCGGCATGGCCTGCGGCCATGCCGCAATTGAAGAAAATGCTCATTCCCGAAGGTCAGGCAGCGGCCTTCGAAACCGCACAATGCGAACTTGTGCACCGCATTGCCAAAACCGTACTGGGAAGCAAACGATAAGAACCTCGCGCACGGACAATGCGGAGAACGAATCGCCGTGGCCGACACTCGGCGCCCACCTACTGAGGTATACGGCCAAACCAGACTCATTTCGTAACGGACCGCCTTCAGCCGGGTGCCCGCATACTCGTCGAAGTCCTCACACGCAGGATTGAGCGCGAAACCCGCTGCGCGATAGAAGTCGACCGCACGTGCATTGTCGGCGAACACCCAGACGTACGCGTAGGCAAACCCACGATCCTGCAAACGCCTCTTGGCTTCCGACCAAAGCGCCCGGCCTATCCCGAGCGACCAGTATTCCGGCAGCAGATAGATCGCCTGCATCTCGCCGGTAAGCGGAGGAACATCCTCGTCTCGCGCGGCGGCGCATGCAACCCAACCGGCGATGATGCCGTCCACCTCGGCAAGCAGAACCTCGACGGCACCGCCGGGGATGGCCTTTTCCCAAAACGCTTCACGCTGTTCGACCGACAGCGCATCAAGATAGGACTGAGGCAGCAGATCGCGGTATGCCGCCTGCCAGCTTTTCACATGAACCTGGGCTATGCCGCGTGCGTCGTCCACGACAGCGCGCCGAATCTCCATGCCCGATCTCCCTGTGCAGCGATAAATGTCGAACGACTCTTCCGACCCTGTCCACAGAGATTTCGTTCAACGGCGATCAGCGCACGAACAGGGCAATGGACTCCACGTGCGCCGTGTGCGGGAACATGTCCATGACGCCGGCGGCCTCCAGTCGATAGCCGTGAACGTTCACCAGTTCGCCGGCGTCGCGCGCCAGCGTGGCCGGATCACAGGACACGTAGACGATGCGCGGCGATGCGATGCGGCCAATGTGCGGCAGCATTTCCTTCGCCCCCGAACGCGGCGGATCGAGCAGGACTTTGTCGTAGTCCCGCTTGAGCCACAGCGCCTTGGGATCGGGCGCCAGGAGGTCGGCGGCGTAGTGCTCTGCCGCCTCGAAGCCATTGGCGGCGACATTCTGCGCGGCCCGCTCGGTCATGGCCTGGTCGCCTTCGACGGCCGTAACCCGGGCACCGCGACTGAGCAAAGGCAGGGTGAAATTGCCCAACCCACTGAACAGTTCCAGCACGTGTTCGCCGGACTGCACATCCAGCAGTTCCAGCGCCTGCACGACCATCCGTCGGTTGATTCCGGCGTTGACCTGGATGAAGTCGCCGGCACGAAAATCGACGCGCGTGCCGAAATCCGGCTGCGCGTAGAACAACGGCTGCTGCTCGGGCCACAGCGGCGCGATGGTGTCCGGCCCGCCCGACTGCAGGGCCACGTACAGACCGCTCGCACGGGCGAATGCGGTCAGTTTCTCGCGGTCGTCGTCGCTCAGCGCTTCGAGATGGCGGAATACCAGACAGATGCCCTCGTCGCCGGCCATGACCTCGATCTGCGGAATCTGCTCGCGCACGCTCAGGCCGTCGATCAGTTCGGAAAGTTCGCCGAAACGCTCGCCCACCTCGGGCACCAGCACCTCGCAGCGCGACAGATCGGCCAGCAGGCGCCCCTGGCGTTCGCGGAAACCGATCAGCACCCGCCCCTTCTTCGGCACGTAGCGCACGCCCAGGCGCGCCTTGCGCCGATAGCCCCACACCGGGGCGGTGAGCGGCTCCAGCACGCGTTCGGGCTGCACGCCGCCGATGCGCTGCAGGGCGTCCAGCAGCGCGCGCTGCTTGGCCGCGATCTGCGCCGCCGGCGCCAGATGCTGGAGGCTACAGCCGCCGCACAGGCCGAAATGCGGGCACTTGGGCTCGACCCGCTCAGGCGAGGCCTCGAACACCTCCTCGACCTCGGCCTCGTCGTAGTCACGGTGGGCGCGGGTGAAAGCGGCGCGCACGCGCTCACCGGGCAGACCGCCGGCGACGAACACGGCCTTGCCGTCGAGATGGGCTACGCCGCGCCCGTCCTGGGCCAGGGATTCGATGCGCAGCTCCGCCGGCGCGCGCGGCGGACCGCGGCGCTTGTTTCTACGTGCCATGGATCAAACCTCGCTCGCCAACCAGGCCTGCAGGAATTCCTGCAGATGTCCCGCTTCGGATTCGTCGAGCATGCTGCGCACGCGCTCCTGCTCGTCGGCGTAGCCGGTGTCGTCCAGGCGTCCGCGCAGATGCTGGAAACGCAGATAGACGAGATAGGTGTTGAGCACGTCGGTCTCGCAGTAGTTGCGGATACCGGCCAGATCGCCGGCCTGGAAGGCGTCCCACACCTTGGCGCCGCTCATGCCCATCTTGCCCGGCAGGCCGATCATCGTGGCCACCTCGTCCAGCGGCGCGTTGGCGCGCGGCTGGTAGCCGGCGAGCACATCCATCAGGTCGACGTGGCGCCAGTGGTAGCGGCCGAGGTAGTTGTTGTAGCGGAACTCGCGGTCGTCATCGCCGACCTCCCAGTAACGCGGCGCGCTGACGCCGTGCAGCAGGGAACGGTAGTGCAGCACCGGCAGGTCGAAGCCGCCCCCGTTCCACGACACCAGCGTCGGCGTATAGCGTTCCAGCCCGTCGAAGAAGCGCGAGATCAGTTCGGCCTCGTCGGCCGCCTCGTCGCCCAGCGACCACACGCGTACGGCGTCACGGGTGCGGAACACCACCGAAATGGCGACGATGCGCTGCAGATGGTGAGGCAGGAAATCGCTACCGGTCTTGGCCATGCGCAACTGGAACATGGCCTGCGCGACGTCGGCGTCCGAAAGTCCGTCCAGATCATAGAGCCTCCGTCCGCTGGCAACGTCCGGCACGGTTTCGATGTCGAAGACCATCACGTTCACGCCGGGAACACTCCGGTGGAGATGTAGCGGTCGCCGCGGTCGCAGATGATCGACACGATGGTGGCGTTCTCGACTTCGGAGGACAAGCGCAGCGCGGCAGCCACCGCTCCGCCGGAGGAGACGCCGCAGAAGATGCCCTCCTCGGCCGCCAGGCGGCGCATGGTTTCCTCGGCCTCGGATTGCGAGACGTCGATGGTACGGTCCAGCCGCGCAGGGTCGAAGATCTTGGGCAGATAGGTTTCCGGCCAGCGGCGGATGCCGGGAATGCTCGAGCCTTCCTGCGGCTGCACGCCCACGATCTGCACCTCGGCGCTCTGCGTCTTGAGATAGGCCGAAGTGCCCATGATGGTGCCGGTGGTGCCCATGGAGCTGACGAAATGGGTGATCCCGCCGCCGGTGTCGCGCCAGATCTCGGGGCCGGTGCTCTCGTAGTGCGCCAGCGGATTGTCGGGGTTGGAGAACTGGTCGAGCACGCGGCCCTTGCCCTCGGCCTGCATCTGCAGGGCCAGATCGCGGGCGACCTCCATGCCTTCCACCAGGATGATCTCCGCACCGTAGGCCTTCATGCCCGCGCGGCGCTCGGCGCTCATGTTCGAGGGCATGATCAGGATCATGCGGTAACCGCGGATCGCCGCCACCATCGCCAGCGCGATGCCGGTATTGCCGCTGGTGGCCTCGATCAACGTGTCGCCGGGACGGATGTCACCGCGCTCCTCGGCGTGCATAATCATGCTCAGCGCCGGGCGATCCTTGACCGAACCCGCCGGATTGTTGCCTTCGAGCTTGACCAGCACGGTGTTGGAAGTGTCGCCGGGCATGCGCTGCAGACGCGCCAGCGGCGTGTTGCCGATGAACTTCTCGATGGTGGGGTATTCCATTGCACGGCTCCTTAGCCGGGGGACAGTCAGCGCCTGAGCTGCCGATGAAGGTAGGTGGTCCGTCTGTTATCAATCGCTAGATAATGACTGTCATGAGAAAAATCACGGGTCGACTTCCTGCAGATTCCTCAGAGGAATCCATCCAGATTCCGAATTTTTCGGATTGCTGCACCAGCACCAACCATTCAGAATTTTCAGGCCCAGAAGCGTATCCCCCGCGCGAACATTCAATTCTCTCGCCGTGTAGTCGTCGCTGGCGCGGGCGTTGCTGCCATTGATGATCTCAATAATCTGTGCCGGCACCCAACCGCCTCTTTGCCCCGGTGTGTCGCAGAAAAACCAGTCGTTCCAATCCTCCGGCCCCGCATACTTTTCACCTACGGTGAGCGGAGCGCCTTTTGCGAAGGTAATAGGTTCGGGATACTCGCTCGCATGAGCTTGGACAACCAGATATCTCTTCGTTTCCATATCCGAATCCTACAGCCGAACGGCTAATTGCCGTCCAATACGACGAAGGCGATCACCTGCTCGTGCTCGTCGCTCAGCGACAAATGCCAGTGCGTGGCGCCCAGCGCATGCGCCCGCTGCAGCGCCCCGTCGGCTAGGATCAGCTCCGGACGCCCCAGTGCGTCATGGCCTATACGAATGTCGTGCAGGCGTACGCCGTGGGCGATGCCGGTGCCCAACGCCTTGGCGCCGGCCTCCTTGGCCGCGAAGCGCTTGGCCAGATAGCGCGCCGGTTCGCGCTGTTTGCCCAGATCCACGCGCTCGTCGGGGTGCAGAATGCGCTCCACGGCACGCGGACCGTGGCGCTCGTACATGCGTTCGACGCGCTGCAATTCGACCAGGTCGACGCCGATGCCGCGAACGCTCACGAAGTCCACGCGTCCGACATCAGCGCCTTCATTTCGCGCGTGGCCTGCTCCAGGCCGACGAACAGCGCGCGGGCCACGATGGAGTGGCCGATGTTCAGCTCGACCAGCTCGGGAATCGCCGCGACGGCGGCGACGTTGGTGTAATCCAGGCCATGCCCCGCGTTGACCTGGATACCGGCGGCATGCGCGGCGGCGGTCATGGCGCGGATGCGTTCCAGTTCAGCCTCGCGAGCCGGAGTGTCGGCGGCATTGGCGTAAGTACCGGTATGCAGCTCGATGACCGGCGCACCCGTGGCGCGGATTGCCTCGAGCAGCCCGACGTCGGGCTCGACGAACAGCGACACGCGCACCCCGCCCTCGCCCAGGCGGCCGCAGGCGTCGATCAGGCGTTGCCCCATGCCGATCACGTCCAAGCCGCCTTCGGTGGTCAGCTCCTCGCGTTTCTCGGGCACGATGCAGCAGTCGCGGGGCTGCACCTGGAGGGCGATGCCGACCATTTCCTCGGTAGCCGCCATCTCCATGTTGAGACGCGTCGTGAGGTGATCGTGCGCGGTGAGGATGTCGGCATCCTGGATGTGGCGCCGGTCCTCGCGCAGGTGCATGGTGATGGCATCCGCACCACCGCGCTCGACGGTACGGATCGCGTCGGGGATGCTGGGGTACGGGGTGTGCCGCGCCTGCCGCAGGGTGGCCACGTGGTCGATGTTTACGCCGAGTTTCATGAGAGATACGACCTAGGAATCGGTGGGACTATTGTCGGACATTCGCCGCAGTCGTGCCAAGCCGCCGAGCAGCTCCCGCGTGCGCAGCCCGCGCGGACCCAGGTGCGCTTCCAGAGCGCCGCGCAGTATGTGCTTGGCCGCTCGCAAGGTCTCCGCGTCGCCCCAGTCCCGTGCGGCAATGCCGAGAAATATCGCGCCGGGAAAGGAACCGGCCGCGTTGTCGGCGACGCGTACGGCGCCATGCTGCTCGATATAACAGTAGCGTGCCTGCGGGTCCAGCGGCGCGCCGCCGTCCGCCTCGTAGTCGAGCGTCAGTCCGTAGCCCAGGCCTTCCAGCAGATCCAGCTCGAAATCGCGCAGCGCCGGCTCCAGGGCTTCGCCCGCGCTCATATGCTCCAGCGTGCGCACGTAAGCCGAGTAGATCTCGTGACAGTCCTCATGCCGCGTCAGCAGACGCATGAGCAGTTCGTTGAGGTACAGACCGGCCGGCAACGCCGCCGAGGTCAGGCGATGGCGAGCCACTTCCTCCGCCCCGGCCAGGGTGTGCAGTTCTCCGCGCGGACTCCAGCGCAATTGCAGGCGCTGAAACGGCTGCAGCGCACCGGCCTGTCCGCCACGCCCGCGCCGAGCCCCGCGCGCAATCAGCCCGAGCCGTCCGTGGTTGGCGGTAACGGCCTCGAGCAGCAGGCTGGTCTCCCGGTATGGCCGAGCGTGCAGCACATAGCCGTCGTCCTGCAGTTCCCTCACTTCAGATCGTCCAGCTCCAGGGACTGCAGGAAGCGCGGATCGTCCTGCCAACCTGCCCGCACCTTGACCCACAACTGCAGGAACACCTTGCGCTCGACCAGTTCCTCGATGGAGTGTCGCGCCTGGCTGCCGATCGACTTGAGGCGGCCACCGCCGCGGCCGATGAGTATGGCCTTCTGTCCGTCGCGCTCGACCCACACGGTGGCGATGATGCGCACCAGCGTCGGCGTTTCCTCGAACTGATCGATGGTGACCGCCGCCGCGTAGGGCACTTCCTCGCCCAGCGAGCGCATGATTTGCTCGCGAATGAACTCCGCGCTGATGAAGCGCAGGCTGCGGTCGGTGAGCTGATCCTCGGGATAGCGCGCACCGCCCTCGGGCAGATGCGCCAGGGTATGTTCGGCCAGGCGCTGCGCGTTGTCGCCCTTGAGCGCGGAAATGGGAAAAATTTCCGCAAAATCGTGCTTGGCCGCAACCTTTTCCAGAAACGGCAGCAATTCTTCGCGGCGCTTCAGACGATCGATCTTGTTGACCAGCAACATGACCGGCCGGCCCTCGCGCACCAGCGCAGCCAGAATGCGGTCCTCCGCCTCGTCCCATTGGCCGGCGACGACCATGAACCAGACCACATCGGCCTCCACGACCGCACCGATGGCTGCCCGGTTGAGCGCCTCGTTGAGTGCCCGTGCGCCGCGCATGCGGTGAATGCCGGGCGTGTCGAGCAGCGCCAACTGGCCGGCCGGCATTTCGACCACGCCGAGGATACGGTGGCGCGTGGTCTGTGGCTTGTCGGCCGTGATCGCCAGCTTCTGGCCCAGCAACTGGTTGAGCAGCGTCGATTTGCCGACGTTGGGACGGCCGACGATTGCGACGCTGCCGCCTCGGCGCACTTGCGGTGAGGTATCCATCAACGCTCTCCGTTCGCTTCGAGCGCCTTCAACGCGGCTTCCGCACCGGCCTGCTCGGCCTTGCGCCGGCTGCTACCGACGGCCTCGACGCTCAGGTCGCGCGCCGCCACCCGACAGGCGATGCGGAAGGTCTGCCTGTGCGCCTCGCCGCTGGTCTCCAGCAAAATGTATTCAGGTAGCGGCAAGCCACGCCCCTGCAGGAGTTCCTGCAGCCGGGTCTTGGGATCTTTGAGACTGTCCGCACTGGGCAGCGCTTGCAGACGCTCACCGTACAGCGCCAACACGAAGTCGCGCGTAGGCTCCATACCCAGCACCAGATAATGCGCGCCGATCAGCGCTTCTACGGTATCGGCGAGAATGGAATCGCGGCGAAAACCGCCGCTCTTGAGTTCGCCGGAACCAAGCCGCAGATGATCGCCCAGGCACCGTTCGCGCGCGATGGAAGCCAGGGTCTCGCGCTTGACCAGCGAGGCGCGCAAGCGGCTGAGTTCTCCCTCGCTGCCCTTGGGGAACTGCCGGTACAGGTGCTCGCCGATGACGAAACCGAGCAACGCATCGCCGAGGAACTCCAGCCGTTCGTAGTTCGAAGCCGAGGCGCTGCGGTGGGTGAGCGCCTGCTCGTACAGCGGCGAACTGCGCAGGGACTCGGGCAGCCAGTCCAGGGCGATCGTGCGCTGGCTCATCCCCGAGGATTCCTCACGACGCGCCGAACGAAAAACCGTGCATCAGCCACCGTTGTTCTTGCTTTCGTAGCTCACGGAATAATCGAAGCTCATCAGACCGTCGATGTTGGCGATCAGATGACGCTTGACCTGGTATTTGACTGTCAGCGTGGTCTGGTTGCCCACCGTCTTCATCTTGAAGTTCTTCTGCGTGATGTCGTTGATGTCGTTGATGTCCAGGCGCTTGGAGATGCCGTCCCACACGCCGTGGTAGTTCTTGCTGCCGATGCCGGGCGAATGCGCGACCTCGTTCATGATGGACTTGACGTTGTAGTAGTCCATGTACACCGGAAACAGGCGTATGCCGATAGTGAAGCCCACCCCGAGGATGGCCAGCAGCAGAAGCACCGAAATAAGAGAAACGCCACATTGGCTATTGCGCGTGCGCATCGCGATTGCTCCTCGATTGTCAGCCGCAAGCGGCCTCATTGTTGGAATTGGCAAATCATCGGTTCGTCTAGTGAATCATGTCGCCGATGCGGTGAAAGTCAACCCGATTGTCCTGGGAATCCCAATTCATCCAGATCAGAAAGGCTCTGCCGACCAGGTTGTTCTCGGGCACGAAGCCCCAGAAACGGCTATCGTTACTGTCGTCGCGGTTGTCGCCCATAACGAAGTAATGGCCCTTGGGCACGGTCACCGTTGCATCCGGCAGGCTGGAAACGGGAACCTGGGGCAGAATCAGGATTTCATGCTTGACGACGGTGCCGTTGCGCCGCGGAAGATATTCTATCTCCTTGTGCGCACCGCCCATCAGGTGGTTCGGTCCTTCGCCCTTGTAGATGCCGTCCGGCACGGTTTTGACCAGCTTGCCGTTGATGTAGAGCTTGTTGCCATCGTAGGTGATCTTGTCGCCCGGCAGGCCGATGATGCGCTTGATGTAGTCGATCGAAGGATTCTCCGGATAGCGGAACACGACCACATCGCCGCGCTGCGGCTCGCCCACGGGCACGATCTTGGTGTGGATCAACGGCAGGCGCAGGCCGAAGTCGAACTTGTTCACCAGGATGAAGTCGCCCACCAACAGGGTTGGCATCATAGAGCCGGAGGGAATGCGGAACGGTTCGGCTACGAAAGAGCGCAGAATGAGCACGACCAGCAGCACAGGAAAGAACGAGCGCGAGTATTCGACGTACCAGGGTTCCCTGATCGCATTGACGTTCTCGACCCCACCCTCCTGATCCGCCCCGTAGGCTTGCTTGCGACGCTTGGGGGCGACCCAGCGCGCATCGATCAACCAGACTAGGCCGGTGACCAGAACGGCGACGACCAGTACGAACTCCAGATCGAAACTCATGCGATAGTTTCCTCAACCTATGGCGCCCGCCGGGCGCTCAATTGTCTACGCGCAGCACGGCGAGAAAGGCCTCCTGCGGAATTTCCACCTTGCCGACCTGCTTCATGCGCTTCTTACCTGCTTTCTGTTTCTCCAGCAGCTTGCGCTTGCGCGACACGTCGCCACCATAGCATTTGGCCAACACGTTCTTGCGCAGCGCCTTGACCGAGGAACGCGCAATGATGTGCGTGCCGATCGCCGCCTGGATCGCCACTTCGAACATCTGACGCGGAATGAGTTCCTTCATGCGCTCGGTCAATTCGCGCCCGCGCGTCTGCGCGGCGTCGCGGTGCACGATCAGCGCCAGTGCGTCGACCCGGTCGCCGTTGATCAACACATCCACCCGCACCAGCGGAGCAGTCTGGAAACGTTCCATGTGATAGTCGAACGAGGCGTAGCCGCGGCTGACGGATTTCAGGCGATCGAAGAAATCGAGCACCACTTCGTTGAGCGGCAGCTCGTAGGCCAGCGAGACCTGTTTGCCCAGATACAGCATCTTGGCCTGCACGCCGCGCTTTTCGACGCACAGCGTGATCACCTGTCCGACGTATTCCTGCGGCACCAAGATGTTGGCGGTGATGATCGGCTCGCGAATCTCGGCGATCTCGTTGACCGGAGGCAGATCGCTCGGATTGTGGATCCGCACCACTTCCCCGCCGGTCGTCTGTACCTCGTAGATGACCGTAGGCGCGGTGGTGATGAGATCAAGGTCGTACTCGCGTTCCAGACGCTCCTGCACGATCTCCATGTGCAGCATGCCGAGAAAGCCGCAGCGGAAGCCGAAACCCAGCGCCTGCGAGGTCTCGGGCTCGTAGGCCAGCGCGGCGTCATTGAGCCGCAGCTTGTCCAGCGCGTCACGCAGGTCTTCGTAGTCATCCGATTCGACCGGGAAGATGCCGGCGAACACGCGCGGCTGCACTTCCTTGAAGCCCGGCAGCGGCTTGGCGGCGGGACGGTCGGCACCGGTGATGGTGTCGCCCACGCGCGCGCCGTCGATTTCCTTGATCGCGGCGATGACGTAGCCGACCTCGCCCGCCTCCAGGCTTTCGGTGACGAAAGGCTTGGGCTGGAACACGCCCACCTTGTCCACCTGCTGCGTACGCCCGGTCGACATCATCATGATCTTCTGCCGCGGCAGGATGCGCCCGGAGACGACACGCACCAGCGCGACCACGCCGACGTAGTTGTCGAACCAGGAGTCGATGATCAGAGCCTGCAGCGGTGCGTCGCGATCGCCCTCGGGCGGCGGGATCCGGGCGACCAACGTCTCGAGCAGGTCGGGCACGCCCTCTCCGGTCTTGGCGCTGATGCGCAGCGCATCCAGGGCTTCGATGCCGATGATCTCTTCGATCTCCTCGATCACCCGCTCCGGCTCGGCCGCCGGCAGGTCGATCTTGTTGAGCACCGGCACCACTTCCAGCCCCTGGTCGATGGCGGTATAGCAGTTGGCAACGCTCTGCGCCTCGACGCCCTGCGAAGCGTCCACCACCAGCAGCGCGCCCTCGCAGGCTGCCAGCGAGCGCGACACCTCGTAGGAGAAATCCACGTGGCCGGGCGTGTCGATGATGTTCAGCTGGTAGACCTCGCCGTCGGCGGCCTTGTAGTCCAGCGATACACTCTGCGCCTTGATGGTGATGCCGCGTTCACGCTCGATGTCCATGGAATCGAGCACCTGCGCGGACATTTCACGCTCGCTCAAACCACCGCAGAGCTGAATCAGGCGGTCCGCCAGCGTGGATTTGCCATGGTCGATATGCGCGATGATCGAAAAATTGCGAATGTTCTTGAGCGGCTTAGCCATCCGATAACGCCTGTCGCAGCACCCGCTCGTCGAGGCGATGACAGCAAATGATGTCCTCGCCCAGAGCCAGCACCGGTATTTTTTCGTTGAAGCGGCGCGCAAGCGCCGGGTCCGCGTCGATGTCGACGCGGCTGATCACGAAGCCGACATCCGGTCCCATACGCTCCAGTTCCTGCAGCATGTCGTCGCACAGATGACAACCTGCGCGGTGATATAGCGTAAGCGTATGCATTTAACGCGTCGGCGGAAACAGGGAACGGATTATGACGACGAAGACGCAAAAAGGCCATCCGCGGGCTGACGCGCCACAGCTCGCACGGGCTCGATTGAGCGACCCCTGGCCCGCGAATGCCCCCCGACGTGCTACCTACCCATTGCTTTGCCTGGCCAACGCGCCGGCGATATCACGGATAGTGCGCTGGGGCACCTCGCCCATCACGGTGACGTCATGACCATCCACCTTCGCGGCATACACGTTGAGCGCGCCGCTACGCAGAAAACTGCCATTTGCGGCAGCGTCCGCCGTCGCCGGCGCGATGAACACCGACACCGTGGAAACACCGTCGGACAACACCAGCTGACGCACCCGTTGGCCGCCGGCGGCGAGATTGCGTTCGCGTTCGGCGAACAGCTTGAAGCCCTCCGGCAGGCTGCTGAACCGCCAGGCGGAAGCATGCGTGGGCCCGGAGTCCTGCACCCGCTTGAGCGTATAGCCGGAACCAAGCACCGGAGGGGCGAACTCGCTGGCCGGCAGCGACCTGACCACCGTCAGCGAGGTGAACAGCATGCGTTCGACCACATTGCCATGCTGGTCGATGACCTCGGTTTCCAGGGGTAGATGATGCCGCAGGCCAACGCAAATACGCCGCGCATAGCGCAGCTTGTCCACCGGCTTCAGCACCACCTGGCGACAGGACATCCCCGCCACGCGGTGTGATCTGCCCAATTGCGGACGATAGTACGCACTCTTCCAGGAACCGGCGTCCAAGCCGCCGGGCAGCCCTGGATGGACGCTGCGCTGCATGATCACGATCGATTTGACCGAGGGGCGTACGTAGGTCACGCTGTTGCCGTCGATCAGCACCTCCCGGCGCGACCCATCCTTCGACACCAGCCGCTCGCGGACCCGCCCGGCATCCCATGCGTGCACCACCTTCAAGGTACTGAGCGCATTGCCGTTCTGATAGACGAAGATGCCTTCGTAATTCAGCTGCTTGACGGCCCTGTCCATACCCTGCAGGAGAGCCTCGGGAGATTCCTGCACATGCCCGGACGCCGACGCGTAGGCAGTGGAAACCAGGCCCAACGCCAAGCCCACAATCATCAACGTCCGCATACTCGGTCAGGAACTACCCGGCGCGTAGCCAACCATGCGTGCATAGGGCATCACGTCCTGGGCACCGCTTTGTTCCGCATGGCTGAGCAGATAGCCGTTCATGCGCATATAGCTCTCGAGCTGGTTCGGCACATGGTAACCGGGGTCGGACGCCTGATCCGCGGGAGCGACCGACGCCTCTATCGACGCCTGCTGCATACCGCCTTCCTCCGGCCCCAGCATCGACTGCAAACCGAAGACCATCGCACCAGCGACCGAGGCCGCCATCGCCAAGCCGAGCACCGGACGCACCCAGCGTCGACCCTGCCCTTGCGGCACAATCTGCTCGACGTCTTCTTCCCGAACCCGCTCCATCACCCGTGCGCTGAACGACGCGTCGGCCAGCATCGGCTGCTCCTGACGCAGCGCCTCGCCGATCAGATGATAACGCGCCCAGCGTCCACGCAACTCGGAGCTGTCGAGCAGCGCATCCACCCTGCGTCGGGTTTCGAAACGTTCCGTTTCCCCGTCCACCAGAGCAGAGAGATGTTCGTCTTGTCGGTTAGTCGTCTTCATGGTTTTCAATCCCGCCGGCACCAACGTGCCGGACTTCGAAAGTCCGTCAATCTCGCCTCCAGCTAGCCCAGTAAAGGACGCAACTGGCGGTCGATGGCTTCACGTGCGCGGAAAATCCGCGAACGCACCGTCCCGATCGGGCACTCCATCACCTGCGCGATCTCTTCGTAACTCATACCCTCAAGTTCGCGCAGTACGATTGCGCTTCTGAGGTCTTCGGGCAAATCCTCCATCGCCTTGAAAATTTGCTGCTTTATCTCTTCAGACAACAACTCCCTCTCGGGAGTTGCATATTCCTTCAAACCGGATTCGCCGTTCAGATGCTCGGCATCCTCGGCGTTGACCTCGTAATCCGGCGTTCGCCGCGATTCGGTCACCAGGAAATTCTTCGCCGTATTGATCGCGATCCTGTATAGCCATGTATAGAACGCGCTATCGCCCCGAAAGTTCCGTAGTCCGCGATAAGCTTTTATAAAGGCTTCCTGCGCGACATCCTGCGCCGCGACGGGATCGTGCACGTAACGCCCGATGAGATGCAGGATCTTGTGCTGATATTTCAGCACCAACAGATCGAAGGCGCGCGTATCCCCCGCCTGAACCCGGCGTACGAGTTCGACATCAGCGACCTCCTGGCTCATTGCACTATCCTAGACAAGCCTTTCCCAGGCCACCTGCGAAGCGCACATCAAGCCCCCGCAAAACCGATCAACCGACAAACGACTCAGAACAACGTCTCCACCCGCAAGCAGACCGAAGACAAACTAGACGGTCTGTTAGGAAAAGTGTGACAAAATAGCCCATCATATGACGAACACTCAAGGCAAACTCCCCCCCTTCGACGTACTGATCCTGGGCAGCGGCGCTGCAGGCCTAGGCCTCGCGCTACGCTTGGCCGACCACGCCCGAGTAGCCGTGCTCAGCAAAGGCGGCCTGGCTGAAGGCAGCACGTACTGGGCCCAGGGCGGCATTGCGGCCGTGCTCGACCCCGCCGATCGTCTCGACGCTCACGTCACCGACACCTTCGACGCCGGTGCCGGCCTGAACCGCCCGGAGACGGTACGCATGGTGGTCGAGCACGCCCCCGCGTGCATCGACTGGCTGGTGGAACTCGGCGTGCCCTTCAGCCGCGCCGGCGATGCCCCCGAGGCACTGCACCTCACGCGCGAAGGCGGACACAGCCATCGCCGCATAGCCCATGCCGAGGATGCCACCGGCCGGGCCATCGAGGAAACCCTGCTGCGCCACGCCCGCGCCAACCGCAACATCCATCTGTTCGAACAGCGCATCGCCGTCGACCTGATCACCGCACGCAAGCTCGGCGAAGCCGAGGACCGCGTGCTCGGCGCCTATGTACTGGACTGCGACAGCGGACAGGTCCAGATTTTCCGCGCTCCGATGGTCGTGCTGGCGACAGGCGGCGCCGGCAAGGTATACCTCTACACCTCCAACCCAGACACCGCTTCCGGCGACGGCATCGCCATGGCCTGGCGCGCAGGCTGCCGCGTGGCGGACATGGAGTTCATGCAGTTCCACCCGACCTGCCTGTACGACCCGCGCGCCAAGTCCTTCCTCATCAGCGAGGCGGTGCGCGGTGAAGGCGGCAGGCTGTTGCTGCCCGACGGCACGCGATTCATGCAGCGCTTCGATCCGCGCGGCGAACTCGCCCCGCGAGACATCGTCGCCCGCGCCATCGACCACGAAATGAAGCGCCTGGGCCTCGACTGCGTCTACCTCGACATCAGCCACCGCCCGCCCGAGTTCATCGCCGAACATTTCCCCAACATCCACCGCCGCTGCCTCGAACTCGGCTACGACATGACCCGCGAGCCCCTGCCCGTGGTGCCCGCCGCGCACTACACCTGCGGCGGGGTACTCACCGACCTCGACGGACGCACCGACATAGACGGCCTCTACGCCATCGGCGAAGTCGCCTGCACCGGCCTGCACGGCGCCAACCGGCTGGCCAGCAACTCGCTGCTCGAGTGCCTGGTATTCGCCGAAACCGCCGCCCAGGACATCCTGCGCCGACTGCCGTCGTCCCCGCGCGAGGCGCCGCAGATTCCGCACTGGGACGACAGCCGCGTCACCGACTCCGACGAGGAGGTCATCGTCACCCACAACTGGGAGGAACTGCGGCGCTTCATGTGGGACTACGTCGGCATCGTGCGCACGAACAAACGCCTGCAGCGCGCACAGCACCGCGCCGACCTGCTGCTCGGCGAGATCGACGAGTACTACAGCCACTTCCGCGTCAACTGCAATCTCATCGAGTTGCGCAATCTCGCCGTGGTGGCCAAACTGATCATCGTTTCCGCGCTGGCGCGGCACGAAAGCCGCGGCCTGCACTACAACCTCGACTACCCTGACGCCGACCCTGCCCTCGCCCAGGTCGACACCGTCCTCGCTCCCATCCCGGGGAGCCCCGGCATGGCGCCGCCCAGGGTCTGCTCTCCGTCCCCAGAAAAATCCGGAGGATCCGCCCATGGACAAGCCCCTGCCGCTGATCATTGAACCCGCCGACCTCGAGTCGCTGCTCGGAGATCCCGAACTGATCGTGGTCGACCTGTGCAAGCCGGAACTCTACGCCCGCATGCACGTGCCCGGTGCCGTGCACGTCAATTACTCCGATATCGTCTCGGCCCGCGAACCGATTGCCGGACTACTGCCCGACGAGGACCAGTTCAGCCGCGTCCTGTCCACGATCGGCTTCAGCGACGGCAAGCACATCGTCGCCTATGACGACGAGGGCGGCGGCAAGGCCGGACGGCTGCTGTGGACGCTGGCCGCCTTCGGCCTGGAAGGTCACACGCTGCTCAACGGCGGCCTGCACGCCTGGGCCAACGAAGGCCACCCGTTGGAGGAAACGCCCGCCTCGGCGCCGCCCAGCGACTACCGCGCGCACTACCACGGCGAAGTGGTCGCCGACCGCGACTACATCGCGGCGCATCTACAGGACGACAAAGTGCTGCTTATCGACGCCCGCTCGCTGCCCGAATACCACGGCCACGACGTGCGCGCAGCGCGCGGCGGACGCATTCCCGGCGCCAGGCACTTCGAATGGACCCGCGCCATGGATCAGGGACGCAACCTGCGCCTGCGCGAAGAACAGGAACTGCTCAGCGAACTGGAAGCCCTCGGCGCCACGCCCGACAAGGAAATCATCTGCTACTGCCAGACGCACCACCGTTCGGCGCACACCTGGGCCATGCTGCGCCACCTGGGCTACACCAACGTCAAGGGCTACGAAGGCGCCTGGTCGGACTGGGGCAACGCGCCGGACGTACCGGTCGAGGAAGGTTCCTGAGGCACGGTGGGAGGAGCGCGCCCGACTCATGGCAGGCATCGGAGTTTTGCTGCTGGTGGGATTCGCCTGGCTGTCCAGCGCCAACGGCAAACCGATCATGTTCGCCGCTCTGTATACCGCATTGGGCCTGGCGTTGTCGCTGGTCACCAGCGGCTTCGCGCCAGGCCATCTACTACTAGGCGGCGCGATCACCTTCATCTATTGCGCGGTCTATTTCGGTCTGATGCATCGGGTCAGCGACAGCCTGACCCTCACCTTCCTCGTCCTCATCGCCGGCGCCTTGCTTTGGTTCGGCTGGCCGCTGCTGCTCATGGCGGCGACCAAGTAACGCCTGAAAAAACGATCAACAATGCGAGCCGAAATCACCGGCTTCGCGCGCCGCACGCGACGGGGCGCTTATAACAGTGGCTCACCCAGGCTGTCGCGCAGTCGCATCGAGAGTTCATCAAGCGCCCGTGCCACACATGCCTGCGGCAGTTCGGCTTCGGGCTTGCAGCCGGCTTCAATCGCCAGCAGCCTGACCGCCGGCAACGGCTCGTTGAGGGCCGCCCCCAACGCCAGAGCGTCGGCCACACCCGCGCCATGGGTGGAAAAGCTCTCGCCCGCCAGCCCCAGATCCTCCGGCACCAACCAGCGTAGGTGACCAACTCGTCCGCCAGCCAGCGCGTCGACGATCCAGGCTTCATCACAATCGCGCAGCTGCTCGAGCAGGGCAACACCGGGGCGGTCGCAGCAACCGATGCGCAGTTCGCCGAGCGCATAGCGGCTGTGCGGATGACGCGCCCCCAGCGCTTCGACCACGTCCCAGCCGATGCGGTCGACGCCGAACGGCGAGCCGATGCCGAGAACCTTCAGTCGCAACCGCGGTCGACCTCGAGGCGCAGGAAATGCGTTGCACACGAAATGCACGGATCGTAATTGCGAATGACCATCTCGCCGTGCAACCGCAGCACGTCGTCCGCCTGTTCCAGGCCGCAGGCTTCCAGCGACAGGCGCAGATCCTCCTCGATGCGCGCCTGGTTCTGGCTGGTCGGCGGCACGATTCGCGCCGCGCTGATCAGGCCGTCCTCGCCGACGCCGTAGCGGTGCCACAGCAGGCCGCGCGGTGCCTCGCTGGCACCGGCCGCATTGCCGGCACGCACGCTGAACGGCGCGGCCGACTGATCCGGCAGCGCGTAGTCTTCCAGCAACCGGATCGCCTCGAAGATGACCAGATGGATTTCCACCGCACGCGCGACCACCGAATGGAAAGTATTGCGGCTGGGGAATTCGATGCCAGTGCGCTCCAACGCGGCGCGTACGGGTTCCGGCAGACGATCCAGGTTGAGGTTGAGCCGCGCCAGCGGGCCGACCAGATAGGGTTCTCCGTGCAACTTGGCGTGCAGTGCCGTGGAATGCGGCGCATGTTCTTCGACGAAATGCGCCTCGTATTCCTCCGCATCGATATCCAGCCCGGTACTGCTGACGATACGGCCGGAGTACAGCGGATACTCTTCCGGGTGGCGCAGCGACACGCTGACGAAGTCCTGGTCCGACTCGGGCAGCGGCAGCGACGCCGTCCACGCGACCAGGGCTTCAGCCTCTAGCAACGCCACGCGCAAGCGCTTCAGCATGCCGTCCACCGCGGTCTGCGTCGGCGCATGATGGAAACCGCCCACACGAACGCCGACCGGATGCACCGAACGGCCTCCGAACAGCGCGATCAGCGCGTTGCCCAGGGACTGCAGCCGCAGCCCGCGCTTGACCTCCTCGGGGTACGTCTGCGCCATGCCGAGCACGCTGTCGGTGCCGAGAAAATCGGGCGCCGCGAGCAGGTGCACGTGCAAGGCATGGCTTTGCAGCCATTCACCGCAGTAGAACACCCGTCGCATGCGCTCGGCCCAGACCGGCAGCTGCACGCCGAAAACGCGCTCCAGCGCCTGCGCCGCGCTCATCTGATACGCCACAGGACAGATGCCGCAGATGCGCGCCACGGCGTCGATCACGTCCTGATGATCGCGTCCTTCGAGGAATTTCTCGAAAAACCGCGGCGGTTCGTAGATACGCAGCTTCAGTTCGTCGATATGCCCGTCGCGCACGCTCAGCAGCAGCGCACCCTCGCCTTCGACCCGCGCCAGCACCGGCACTTCGATCCGCACGTTGCGCTTTTCAGTCATCGGCCTGCTCCTGCCAATACCGTCCTGCCTCGCGGAAGGCCGGCGCCTGGCTGTCGATAAAGGAGAAACGTCGCGACACCGCCGCGGGCGCGAGGCCCAGTTCGCGCAGGCGGCGCCCTTGCGCCGCCGTATTCGGGTTCTCTCCCGGACCGTAGCAGGCGTAGCAGTCGCGGCCATGCGTCGGGCACAGCGCGCCGCAGCCGGTCTGCGTCACCGGTCCCATGCACGGCAGCCCCTTCGCCACCATCACGCAGACCGCGCGCTGGCGCTTGCACTCCAGGCAGACCTTACCCTGTTCGCGCGCAGGCACGGCGCCTCCGAGCAGCGAGGCGATCGCCGCCAACACCTCGCGTCCGCTTACCGGACAACCCCAGATCTCGAAATCGACCTTGACGTGTTCGCCGATCGCAGTGGAGGTCGCCAGGCTCGAGATATGCTCCGGGCTGGCATAGACCGCACGCACCCAGGCGTCGGCGTCGGCCGTGTTGCGCAGGGCCTGCAGACCGCCGGCCGTGGCGCAGGCGCCGATGGTGATGAGATAGCGGCTGTTGGCGCGCACCCGCTGGATGCGCTCCACGTCCTCCGGCGTGGCGACGCTGCCTTCCACCAGCGCGATATCGGCCTCCGCCTCCGGGTCCACCGGGCCGGCCTCCGCGAAATGCACGAAATCCACCCGCCCGGCCAGACTCAGCAGATCCTCGCCGGCGTTGAGCAGGGCGAGCTGGCAACCATCGCAGGAACTGAACTTGTGCACCGCCACACGGGGGCGCGGTACCGTCATCGTACTGCTGTGAGAATCCGGCATCAGAACCCCCGATGTTCCAGGTAAGTACGAATTTCGGCGTAGGGAAACACCGGCCCCTCGCGGCACACGAAGGGCGCGCCGAGCTGGCAATGGCCGCAATGGCCCAGGGCGCACTGCATGTTGCGCTCCATGCTCAGCCACAGGCTCTCCTCGCCGACGCCCTGTTCTTCCAGGGCCTGCCCGGCGGCGCGCATCATCGGCTCAGGGCCGCACATCATGACCGCCGCCGCGGCACGGTCGAATTGCGCCTGCCCCAGCAACGTGGTGACCGGCCCGATCCCCCAGGCCCATTCAGGTCCGCCCACGTCGGCCGCCAGCAGCACCTGCGTGTCGGCCAGACCGGCCCACTCCTGGTAGCGATCTCTCCAGATCAGATCCGCACTGTGCTTGACGCCCTGCAGGATGACCAGACGCCGATAGTCGTCGCGCCGGCGCAGCACGTAGTGAATGACGGACACCACCGGCGCGCAACCCAGGCCCCCGGTGATCAGCACGACGTCCCTGCCGCGGACCTCCTGCAGGGGCCAGCCGCGGCCGTAAGGACCGCGCAGGCCGATGCGATCACCCGGGCCCAATGCAGCCATCGCCCGTGTCACCCGCCCCACCTCGCGCACGGTGTGGTCGATCAGATCCGGCCTGCGCGGATCGGAAACGATGGAGATCGGCACCTCGCCCAGGCCGTGCAGTCCCAGCATGTTGAACTGACCGGGCTGGAAGGCATAGTTCTCGCGGCGCTGCGGATCGGTCAGGCGCAGACTCAGAGTGAACACGCCCGGCGACTCCTCGACGCGCTCGACGATTTCCGCCTCGCTCGGGAGGTAGGGACTGACGGGCTGGCTACTCATGTCCGATCCGCGCACAAGGCATGCGCCTCCTCGGTGATGTCGATTCCCACCGGACACCAGGTCACGCAACGGCCGCAGCCGACGCAGCCGGACCGGCCGTACTGGTCATGCCAGGTGGCCAGCTTGTGCACCAGCCACTGGCGATAGCGCGTGCGCGTATCCGGCCTCACCACGAAACCGCTCAGCCGGCTGTGCCCCTCGGTGAAGCAGGAATCCCACTGCCGGTAGTGGTCGCTGCTCCGTCCGTCGATATCCGGCAACTCGACCTCGGCGTGGCAGAAGCAGGTCGGGCACACCGCGGTGCAGTTGCCGCAGGACAGGCAGCGCTCGGCAACCTCGGCCCAGCGCGGGTGCTCGAGGCGCTGCATCAGCGGCGTGCGCAGGTCCTGTCCGGGCAGACTGCGCTGCTGTCCCGCTGCAGCCTGATCCACCTCAGCCTCGGCGCTGACACAGAGATCCGCCGACGCCTCGCTCAGGGGCAGCATGCCGCAAAACGCATGGCCCGCAGGGCTTCCTGAACTAACGATGAAACCGCCGTCCAACTCGTGCAGCGCGACGTCGAAACCGGCTTCTGCACGCGGACCGTCACCGGTCGAGGCGCAGAAACAAGTATCGGCGGGATGCGTGCAATGCACTGCGACGAGAAACAGGCTCTCACGCCGCGCACGGTAGGATGGATCGGGGAACGTACCTTCCAGGAAATGCTGATCCTGCAGCGCCAGCGCAGCGAGATCACAGGCGCGCACCCCCAGCACGGCGGTCGGCTCGACAGACTCCGCCGACTCACGAAAGCGCAGCGCGCCATCCTCCGCGCGTTCGCTGGTCCACAAACGCTCCCGCGGGCTGAATACCAGCGGCTTGAGCGCCTGCGGCCCGTCCGCCCAGGCGAAACACCGCGGCGTGTCGGCCTGCTCAAGGCGATATCGTCCAGGGGCCTGCACATCGTGTAAACCATGCGGCAGTTGAGCCTCGCTCTCCAACGGCTCATAGACCACCGCACCGTCACGCACCTGCGGGCCGATCACACGGCGCCCGCCGGCGCCGAGCGCCGCAATCAGCTCGTGGAGTAAGGACCGCGCCAAAAACCCTTCCAATCTAGCCATCGCAAGCCGCCCGCTCCGTTGCCTTGAATGGAATCGGTTAACTCTAATTCAATCCGAACCGGAAGCACAAAGGCCACCCGCCGCCGCTACCCCCCAAGAGACCTCCGGATGATGGCGCCCCGAAGAAGTCTTGCGTGGAAGCAATAGACTACACCTCCCCTATACTTCAAATTCTGACCGCACGCAAACACAAATACCATATTTTTTGAATATAAATTTTATCCCTAACCGGACTCCCGTCTCCGTGAAACAGCCTGAAGACAGCGACAACCTGCCGGATGCCTCGGAAATCGTGTGGATGGACGTAATCCACAAGATGGACGAGACCTACGAGAATCTGGTCCGTCACCAGGTCGAACTCGAGCGCAAGAACACCGAACTCGAGGAGGTCCAGACCTTCATCGCCAGCGTGCAATCATCCATGACCGACGTGATGATCGTGTGCGACGCCGAAGGCTGCATCCAACAGGTCAACCGTTCGCTGGAGGCTCTCACCGGGCGCTCCGCCGCCGATTGGACAGGCCAGCCGCTCAGCGCACTGTTTGCACCGTCGTCCAAAAAACTGGCCGACTCTTTTCGAGAGCTTCTCCTCAAACAAACCGTCTACGACTGTGAAGTCAGCATGGTCGGGCGCGAGGAAGCCGTGCCTCTTTCGCTGAACTGCAGCACCCGCTTCGACCACCGGCGCCGCCCGGTAGGAGCCGTACTCATCGGCCGTCCGGTGGGCGAACTGCGCAAGGCCTACGAAGCCCTCAACCAGGCCCACGACCAGCTCAAGCAGGCCCAGAAGAGCCTGGTGCAGGCCGAGAAGATGGCCTCTCTCGGCCGCCTGGTCGCCGGCGTCGCGCACGAACTCAACAATCCGATCAGCTTCGTCTACGGCAACGTACACGTCCTGCAGGGCTACGTGCGCAAGCTCGACCGCTACCTCGCCACGGTGCACGGCGAAGGCCTGGGCGAAGCGCAGGAGGAACTGCGCCGGCAGCTGCGCATAGACAACGTCCTCAAGGATCTGGAGCCACTCATGGAAGGCACTCTGGAAGGCTCCGAGCGTGTCCGCGACATCGTCGAGGATCTGCGCCGCTTCTCAAGCGGACAAAAGGCCATGAACGCGAGTTTCGACTTCGCCCACGTGATCAGGACCGCGATGCACTGGGTGCTCAAAGGCGCGCGCCAGGACATCCGCACGGAGATCGAGCTGCCGGACGATTTCCACAGCACGGGGCACGCCGGACAGATGCATCAGGTGGTCATGAACCTCGTCCAAAACGCGGTCGACGCCACCGCCGAACTCGGCGCCCCCCACATCCGCGTCTGCGGCGGACAGGACGGCAAACGGCTCTGGCTCGAGGTGCACGACAACGGCCCAGGCGTTTCCGCCGAGGACCGCGAACGCGTGTTCGATCCCTTTTTCACCCATAAACCGGTGGGCCAGGGCACCGGCCTCGGACTGTCGATCAGCTACGGCATCGTCGCCGAGCATCGCGGTACACTGCGCGTCGGCGACAGCCCACTGGGCGGCGCGCTGTTCCGCATCGAGCTGCCGCTCGGTGACGGCGCCTAGCCGCCCGAGCCCATTTAAAGAGGAAATTACACCGGCCATGCCCAACTTCACCGTGATCTGGCTGCAATCCGGCGGCTGCGGCGGCTGCACCATGTCGCTGCTGTGCGCCGAAAACCCCGGCCTGACCGAGCGTCTCGAGGACGCCGGCATCGAGCTGCTGTGGCATCCCTCGCTGAGCCAGGCCACCGGCGGCGAAGCGCTGCAGCAGATCGAAGCCGTACTTGGCGGACAGCGCAGGCTCGACGCGCTCTGCGTCGAGGGCTCCCTGCTGCGCGGCCCCAACGGCACCGGACGCTTTCACGTGCTCGCCGGCACCGGACGCGCGATGATCGACTGGGTGCGGGAACTGGCCGCAGTGGCGCGCCACACCGTGGCCGTGGGCACCTGCGCGGCCTTCGGCGGCGTCACCGCCGGCGGTTCCAATCCGACCGATGCCTGTGGCCTGCAGTACGACGGCCGCTACCCGGGCGGCCTGCTGGGCACCGGCTACCGCTCCGGCGCGGGTCTGCCGGTGATCAACGTGGCCGGCTGTCCCACACACCCGGACTGGGTGCTGGACACGCTGCAGCTGCTGGCGCGCGACGAACTGGCCGCCGAGCATCTGGATCAGTTCGCCCGGCCGAGCATGTATACCGAGCACCTCGCCCACCACGGCTGCCCGCGCAACGAGTTCTACGAATACAAGGCCAGCGCCGTGCAACCCTCCGACCTCGGCTGCATGATGGAACATCTCGGCTGCCTCGGCACTCAGGCGCACGCCGACTGCAACACCCGCCCCTGGAACGGTGAAGGCTCCTGCACCCGCGGCGGCTATGCCTGCATCAACTGCGCCGCGCCGGAGTTCGAGGAACCCGGTCACCCCTTCCTGGAGACGCCGAACGTGGCCGGCATCCCGATCGGCCTGCCGACCGACATGCCCAAGGCCTGGTTCATCGCACTCAGCTCCCTGGCCAAGGCGGCAACACCCGCGCGCATCAAACAAAACGCCCGCGCCGATCACATCGTCGCCCGCCCGAGCCGCAAGACCAGGCGGAGCTGAGCGGCATGTCGCGACTGGTCATGGGGCCCTTCAACCGGGTCGAGGGCGATCTCGAAGTACAGATCGAAACCGCCGACGGGCGCGTTTCCAGCGCCTGGGTCAACTCGCCGCTGTACCGCGGCTTCGAACAGATCCTACTCGGCAAGGCCCCGGAAGACGCGCTGGTCTACGCCCCGCGGGTATGCGGCGTCTGCTCGATTTCACAGTCGGTGGCCGCCGCACACGCGCTGGCCGATGCCTACGGCGCCGAGACGCCGCCCAACGGCGTGCATGCCATCAACCTGATCCACGCCAACGAGAATCTGGTCGACCACCTGACCCATTTCTACCTGTTCTTCATGCCCGACTTCGCGCGCGAAGAGTATGCCGCGCGCCCCTGGCACGAAACGGTCGCACAGCGCTTTCGCGCGGTGCACGGCAGCGCCGCCGCCGAATTCCTGCAGGCACGGGCCGAGTTCATGCACCTGATGGGACTTCTCGCCGGCAAATGGCCGCACAGCCTCGCCATCCAGCCCGGCGGCTGCACCCGCGCCGTCACGCCACGCGAGCGCCTGCATCTAGGCAACATCGTCGGCAGCTTCCGCCGCTTCCTGGAGAAGCGCGTATTCGGCTCGCCGCTGGAGGAAATCGCAGCCCTGGACGACATCGCCGCGCTACGCCGCTGGCAGGAAACGCATGCCCCGTCCCGCAGCGACTTCGCCTGTTTTCTCGAACTCGCCGACGACACCGGGCTGGCCTCGCTGGGCCGCGCAGCCGATCGCTTCATGAGCTACGGCAGCTATCGCGGCCCGGAAGGGGCGACGCATTTCGCACGCGGCGTGTGGCACGACGGCCGGCACAGCAGGCTCGACATCGACGGCATCACCGAGGACGTCAGCCACAGCTGGATGGCCGGCGAAACCGAACCGCCTGCTCGCGGCCTGACCCAACCGGACCCGGAGCGCCAAGATGCCTACAGCTGGTGCAAGGCACCCCGCCTGCACGGCGGGACGGTCGAGGTCGGCGCCCTGGCGCGCCAGGTTGTGGACGGCCAGCCGCTGATTCGCGAACTGGTGACCGAATCCGGCGGCAACGTACGCAACCGGGTCATCGCCCGCCTGCTCGAAACCGCTCGCGTCACGCTGGCCATGGTGGCGTGGATCGACGCTCTGCGCCCGGGCGAGCCCTTCCATGTCCCCACCCGGTCGTTGGCGGAGTGTGCGGGCGTCGGCTTGACGGAGGCCGCGCGCGGCAGCCTCGGACACTGGCTGACGATCGAGGACGGCCGCATTCGCAACTACCAGATCATTTCACCGACCACCTGGAATTTCTCCCCGCGTGACGCGAACGGCAGGCCCGGCGCGCTCGAACAGGCACTGGAAAACACCCCCATAGACGATGACGGCGCGAACCAACCCATCGCCGTGCAGCACATCGTGCGCTCATTCGACCCCTGCATGGTCTGCACCGTACACTGAACGGTCGCGGCACAAAACGAAAAGTTACTTTCCAAATTCGCATCAAAATAGGAAATCAATCTTCCATATTGATCAATAGCCAGTTACCGGTATCTAGCCTATCCGCTTGATGTCAAAACGATTACTGATCCTGGCCTGATTTCTGCTCTTGCCCTCCCCCAAGGACGTCGGCCCCGGGCCGCGCCTGTACCAACAAGCCACATACGCCCACGCCCATCTGCCATGGGCGGCGCCGAGGGAGGAGTGCATGGCAATCGAAACCTTTTACGACGTGATGCGTCGCCAGGGCATCAGCCGCCGCAGTTTCCTGAAGTTCTGCAGCCTGACCGCCACCTCGCTGGGGCTCAGCCCCGCCTTCGTGCCCAAGATCGCCTGGGCCATGGAAAACAAGCCACGCACGCCCGTACTCTGGCTGCACGGCCTGGAATGCACCTGCTGCTCCGAGTCGTTCATCCGTTCGGGGCACCCGCTGGCCAAGGACGTCATCCTGTCGATGATCTCGCTGGACTACGACGACACGCTGATGGCCGCCGCCGGTCACCAGGCCGAAGCCTGCCTGCAGGAGACCATCGACAAGTACAAGGGCAACTACATCCTCGCGGTGGAAGGCAACCCGCCGCTCAACGAGGACGGCATGTACTGCATCATCGGCGGACAGCCTTTCGTCGACAAGTTGCGCTACGCCGCCCAGCACGCCAAGCACATCATCGCCTGGGGCGCCTGCGCCTCCTGGGGCTGCGTGCAGGCCGCGCGTCCCAATCCGACCCGAGCCACTCCCGTGCACAAGGTGATCACCGACAAGCCGGTGATCAAGGTGCCGGGCTGCCCGCCCATCGCCGAGGTCATGACCGGCGTCATCACCTACATGCTCACCTTCGGCCACCCGCCCGAACTCGACCGCCAGGGCCGGCCGAAGATGTTCTACGGCCAGCGCATCCACGACAAATGCTACCGCCGCCCGCACTTCGACGCCGGCGAATTCGTCGAATCCTGGGACGACCAGGCCGCGCGCGAGGGCTACTGCCTCTACAAGATGGGCTGCAAGGGCCCGACCACGTACAACGCCTGCTCCACCGTACGCTGGAACGGCGACACCTCCTTCCCCATCCAGTCCGGCCACGGCTGCATCGGCTGCTCCGAAGACGGTTTCTGGGACAAGGGTTCGTTCTACGACCGCCTGACCAACGTCAACGGCTTCGGCATCGAGGCCAACGCCGATCAGATCGGCGGCGTGGCCGCGGGCACCGTCGGCGCGGCTGCAGCAGCGCACGCCGCGGTCACCGCCGTAGTCCGCGCGCGCCGCAATTCCGCCGCGAAGAAGCAGGAAGAACAGCACGGAGATAAGAGCGAATGAGCGTCACCAAGACTCCCAACGGCTACACCCTGAACGACGGCGGGCGCCGCGTCGTCGTCGACCCGGTCACCCGCATCGAAGGACACATGCGCTGCGAGGTGAACGTCGACAACGACAACGTCATCCGCAACGCCGTTTCCACCGGCACCATGTGGCGCGGCCTCGAGGTCATCCTGCGCGGCCGCGACCCGCGCGACGCCTGGGCCTTCACCGAGAGGATATGCGGCGTGTGCACCGGCACGCACGCGCTCACCTCGGTGCGTGCGGTGGAGGACGCACTCAAGATCAAGATTCCCGAGAACGCCAACTCCATCCGCAACATCATGCAGCTGATGCTGCAGGTGCATGACCATCTGGTGCACTTCTACCACCTGCATGCGCTGGACTGGGTGGACGTGATCAGCGCGCTCAAGGCCGATCCCAAGGCGACTTCTGCGCTGGCGCAGAGTCTGTCGCCCTGGCCCAACTCCTCGCCGGGCTATTTCCGCGACGTGCAGAACCGTCTCAAGCGTTTCGTGGAAAGCGGCCAGCTCGGGCTGTTCAACAAGGGCTACTGGGGCAGCCCCGCCTACAAGCTGCCGCCCGAAGGCAACCTGATGGCGGTGACGCATTACCTGGAAGCGCTCGACTTCCAGCGCGAAATCGTCAAGATCCACACCGTTTACGGCGGCAAGAACCCGCATCCGAACTGGCTGGTCGGCGGTGTGCCCTGCGCCATCAACATGGACCAAACCATGGCCGCCGGCGCGCCGGTCAACATGGTGCGCCTGAACCAGGTCTCCGACATCATCAACCGCAGCATCGACTTCATCGATCAGGTCTACCTGCCCGACATCCGCGCCGTGGCCCTGTACTACAAGGACTGGCTGTACGGCGGCGGCCTCTCGGGCCAGAGCGTGCTCGCCTACGGCGACATTCCGGACAACGCCAACGACTATTCGCCGGACAACCTGATGATGCCCCACGGCGCGATCATCAACGGCGACCTCAAGCGCGTTTACGACGTCGACCTGCGCGACCCGAACCAGATCCAGGAATTCGTCGATCACTCCTGGTACAAGTATCCGCAGCCCAACGAGGGCCTGCATCCCTGGGACGGCATCACCGACCCCGACTACGTGCTCGGCCCCAACACCAAAGGCACACGCACCAACATCCAGCAGATCGACGAAGGTGCCAAGTACTCCTGGATCAAAGCGCCGCGCTGGAAGGGCCATGCCATGGAAGTCGGCCCTCTGGCGCGCCACGTGATCGGCTACGCCAAGAACATGCCCGAATTCAAGGAACCGGTGGACAAGTTCCTCAGCGACACCGGGCTGCCCTTCCAGGCGCTGTTCTCCACCCTCGGGCGCACGGCAGCGCGCGCCATCGAAGCCTCCTGGGCGGCGCAGAAGATGCGCTACTTCCAGGACAAGCTGGTAGCCAACCTCAAGGCCGGCGACTCCGCCACCGCCAACGTCGAGTACTGGGATCCGTCCAGCTGGCCCAAGGAAGCCAAGGGCGTCGGCTTCTCCGAAGCGCCGCGCGGCGCGCTGGGCCACTGGATCAAGATCCGCGACACCAAGATCGACAGCTACCAGGCGGTCGTGCCGACGACCTGGAACGGCTCTCCACGGGACGTCCAGGGCAACATCGGCGCCTTCGAGGCATCGCTCATGAACACGCCGATGGCCAACCCCGAGCAGCCGGTCGAAATCCTGCGCACGCTGCACAGCTTCGACCCCTGTCTGGCCTGCTCGACCCACGTAATGTCGCCCGAAGGCGAGGAACTCACGCAGGTCAAGGTGCGCTGATACCCACGAGGCAGGCCCGGGGCGCGCCGCGCTCCGGGCAGGAGGAGAGACATCACATGAGCGAATCCGCAACCCAGAAGCCGGTCTACGTCTACCAGGCGCCGCTGCGGCTGTGGCACTGGATCAACGCCGGCGCGATCACCGTGCTGGCGATCACCGGCTACCTGATCGGCAGCCCGCCGCCCTCGCTGTCCGGCGAGGCCAGCCAGCACTTTCTGATGGGCGATATCCGTTTCATCCACTTCACCGCCGCCTATATCTTCACCGTCGGCTTCCTCGGCCGCATCTACTGGGCCATCGTCGGAAATCACTACGCACGCGAACTGTTCGCGCCGCCGCTGTTCAGCCGCAAGTGGTGGGGCGGCCTGTTCTTCGAGCTGCGCTGGTATCTGTTCCTGGAGAAGGAACCGCGCACCTTCGTCGGCCACAACCCGCTCGCCCAGCTGTTCATGTTCCTCATGTTCGTGCTCGGCAGCCTGTTCATGATCTGCACCGGCTTCGCGCTGTACGCCGAGGGGCTGGGCAAGAACAGCTGGGCCGAGGCGATATTCGGCTGGGTCGTACCGCTGTTCGGCGGCAATCCGCAGACCGTGCACACATGGCATCACCTCGGCATGTGGTTCATCGTCTGCTTCGTAATCGTGCACATCTACGTCGCCGTTCGCGAAGACGTCGTCTCGCGCCAGACCATGGTCAGTACCATGATCAACGGCTGGCGCCTGTTCAAGGACAAGCGTGCGGGCTGAGCCCGCAGGGAGACGCAACATGGACGTCACCGACCACGAACCGCTGCGCGTGCTGCTGCTGGGCATCGGCAACGTACTGTGGGCCGACGAGGGCTTCGGCGTACGCACCGTCGAACACCTCCACCGGCACTACCGCTTTCCCGCCAACGTGCGCCTGCTCGACGGCGGCACGCAGGGACTCTACCTGCTCGAACACGTGCAGGACGCCGACCTGATGATCGTCTTCGACGCCATCGACTACGGCCTGCCGGGCGGCACGCTGAAGGTGATTCGCGACGCGGACGTGCCGCGCTTCATGGGGGCGAAGAAGATGAGCCTGCACCAGGCCGGTTTCGAGGAAGTGCTCAGCGTCGCCGAACTCACCGGGCGATTGCCCCCTCACCTGACGCTGATCGGCGTGCAGCCGGTCGAGCTTGAGGACTACGGCGGCAGCCTGCGCCCGGCGGTCAAGGCGCAGATCGAACCGGCCATACGCCGGGCGCTGGACTGCCTGGAAGCGTTCGGCATCGCTTTCGACGAGCGCGTGGAGCCGTTGCCGGCGGACGCCGGCCTGACCGGCCGCGAACTCGACATCGAAAGCTATGAAGCGAGCCGTCCCGACGCCGAACAGGCCTTCCGGCACGGCGATATCCGCTTTCTCTGCCCCGGCAGCTGAGGAGTCCGACATGTGCATCGGCATTCCCCTGCAGATCGCCGCCGTCGACGCCGACGGCACGACCTGGTGCCTGCGCGACGGCGCGCGCACCGCGGTCGACACCGACCTGGTCGGCCCGCAGCCGGTCGGAACCTGGCTGTTGGTCTTTCTCGACTCGGCGCGCGAAGTACTGGACGAGACGCGTGCCCGCGACATTTCGCAGGCGCTGGACGGACTGGCCGCCGCAATCGCCGGCGAGGAATTCGAACACTTCTTCCGCGACCTCATCGACCGCGAACCCCAGCTTCCGCCCCACCTGCGCCCGACCCAGCCGCCGGCCCCGTCCGACACCGACACCCTCATCCTGGAGAATCCGAGCCCATGGGCATGCAACTGATAGAACGGCTTACCGACACCCTCGGCTACGCCCTGCTCGACGCGGACAACTTCGAGCAGTTCGTCGCACACACACCGCAGTGCGTGCTGTTCTTCACCGAGAACCCGGCGAGCTTCCCCGAAAGCAGCGACGTCGCCGTGATCCTGCCCGAGATCGTGCGCCTGTTCGGCGACCGCCTGACGCCGGCAGTGGTGTCGCGCGGCCACGAGCGCGAAGTCAGCAAGCGCTACGGCGTGCGCGAATGGCCCACGCTGGTATTCCTGCGCCACGGCGAATACCTGGGCGCCATCGCCCGCGTGCAGGACTGGAACGACTACGTGCAGCAGATCCGGGACATTCTCGCCGGCGAAACGCGCCGACCACCGACCGTCGGCATCCCCGTCGTCGCCCAGGCCCAACTTCAGGAGACGCATCCATGAAACCCCTGAACATCCCCATCGTCGCCCTTGGACCCGGCAGCCAGACCGGCTCGGACGACGAGGAACTCATCTATCCCGACCTGCCCAAGGAGATGAACACCTATCTGCCCCCACCGCTTCCCGAACCGGAAGAACTGGCGCGCGCACCGCAGGCACTCGAGACCCTGCAACGGATATTCGAGCATCTGGAGAATTCGCGCACGGACACCACCGCGCGATTCATCGACGTCTCCGGCCTGGACGGCCCTCAGCGCGAATTGCTCAACCAGGTGCTCGGTGAAGGCGAGGTCAGTATCCGCCTGCACGGCGAGGACGAGTGGCTGATTCAGGAATCCGTGTTCGCCGGCGTCTGGCGCGTCAGCCATCCGGCATCCAAGCTGGACCGCATCGAGATCGGCAGCATCCCCACCGCCGTGCTGGAACATGGTCTGGTTGGCGCTGCGCCCGCGCTTGCCGTGCCCGATCAGGCGCCGCCCGATGGCGTGATCAACGCCCGCATGCTACTGGTCGAACTGGCCGGCAAGCAGGCGACCTATCGCTCCGGTGCACAGCCCCACGTCATCAATCTCAGCCTGCTGCCGCACACCGCCGAGGATCTCGGTTACCTGGAGACCACGCTGGGCCAGGGCCACACCGTGATCCTGTCGCGCGGCTACGGCAACTGCCGTATAACCGCCACCGGCGTTGCTCATATATGGTGGGTCCAGTACTTCAACTCCGTCGACGCCCTGATTCTCAACACACTGGAAGTCGTCGACGTGCCGTCGGCCGCGCTGGCCGCCCGAGAGGATCTGGAGGACACTGCCGTACGCCTGCGCGAGGTTCTGGAGGCCATGCAATGAGTGCCGCGATGAAGACTTTCGAGGGCTCCTTCCTGGGTGACGGCAGCAAGATCACCGACGACACCCTCATGGAGTGCAAGATCTGCTGGTACGTCTACGACCCGACGGACGGCGATCCCGTGTGGCAGATCCCTCAGGGCACGCCGTTCGCGCAACTGCCGGACCATTGGCGCTGCCCCGAATGCGACGGCAGCAAGGAACAGTTCATGGTTCTTTCGCAGACCTGATGTCCTCCCCGATCCCCGCCACCGTCCGCCTCGAGGAAGCATTCCGTCGCATCGAGAGCGACCGCATGCAGGGCATGGCTCTGCTCAACCCCGCCCTGCGCGTCGAAGCGGTCGGCTTCCAGGCACACGGCGACGGCTGGCTCGGCGTGCTCATCACGCCCTGGTTCATCAATCTGGTCATGTTGCCGCGCGACGCATCGCAATGGGGTGAACTCGCCCCCGCCCGCGCAACGACCGAGAGCTTTCCGCTAGGCGAGTTCGAATTCCTGGTCGGTCGCGACGAAACCCTCGGCGCCTACAAGAGCTGCACCCTGTTCTCCCCGGCTCTGGAATTCACCGATCAGGAGGCCGCCCGCAACGCCGCACTCGCGGCGCTGGAGGTCCTATATGCACAGCCCATTCCGGCCGAACCGCCCGCAGCCGAAACAGTCAGCCGCCGTGCCTTCCTGCGCGGAGAATTCCGCCGACAGCCGACATGAGCGTCGGCTCCGTCATCGAACCGGGTGGTCGTCTGCACCTCGCCCTTGCCCATTCGAATGGACGCATCGCGCAGGTCGACATCACCTCGAGCCGTCCCGTCGATGCCGCCCGTGTGCTCATAGGACGCACCCCGCGCGAAGCAGTGCGCCTGGTGCCGCTGTTGTTCAGCCTGTGCAGCGGCGCGCAGCGCATTGCTGCCCTCATCGCCTGCGAGCGCGCCCAGGATCTGGAGCCGACGCTCGCCGAACAGGCCGCTCGGGATTTCTCCCTGCAGCTGGAAACCATCCGCGAACACGCGCTGCGGATTCTCCTGGACTGGCCGGTCGCGCTGGGCATCGAGCCCGACCGCGACACCGCGGCACAACTGCTCGCCCAGCAGCGGCTGATTGCCAATAGCCTCACCCACGACCGGAGCGCCACCCACGACTCGACGCGACAACTGACCGCTTTGATCCGCGAGGCCGTACTGGGAGAAGGCTGGGAGGAAGTCACCGGAACCGGCACTTTCGGCTTGCGTCCCCACACCATGCTGCAGCGCTTGTTGCACACACTGTTCACCAACGACTGGCAGACTCTCGGCGCCGGTTGCTCCACCCGCCACCTGGAGAGCTTCAGCGACAGGGCTTGGCAGGCACGCCTTACGCATGCGGCCAGCGGCTATGCACAGCGGCCCGAAATAGACGGCCAGGCGCGAGAAACCACCCCGTATGCCCGCCAGTCCGACACGCCACTGATCAAAGCCGCCTTCCGCCGCTGGGGCGATGGTCTGGCGACACGGCTGCTCGCATTGGCCGGCGAGTTGAATTCAACCCTGCCGAAGCTGCAGGATTACCTGGAGCAAGCAGGTTCCGCCACGCCGGGGGAACCGCTCGACGACGATGCGGCAGCGGGCGACGGCATCGGCGTGGTGGAAGCCGCAAGGGGAAAACTGATGCATCGCATCACACTGTCGCAGGGACGGATTCAGGATTACGACATCGTCGCGCCAACGGAGTGGAACTTCCATCCGCGCGGCATCGCGGTGCAGGCCCTCGCGCAACTGACCTTTCGTTCGGAGGCCTCCTGCGCGGCCCAGGCGCGCGCGCTGATCTGCGCTATCGATCCGTGTGTGGCTTATGATCTGGATATCCGACGACATGCATGAAATGTCATTGTGCGAAGGCATCGTGCAGGTACTGGAACAGGAGGCCGAGCGCCAGTCGTTCCGCAAGGTCAACCGCGTACGCCTGGAGATCGGAGCGCTGGCCGGCGTGGAAATGTCCGCCTTGCGCTTCGGCTTCGACGTGGTCACGCGTGGCACACTCGCCGAGGGCGCCGCGCTGGAAATCATCGAACAACCTGCCACCGCCTGGTGCCTGATGTGCATGCGGCCGGTGACGATTCAGCAGCGTTACGACCCCTGCCCCGAGTGCGGCGCCTACCAATTGCAAGTCACCGAGGGCGAAGATTTGAAAATCAAGGATTTGGAGGTGGAATGACATGTGCACTGTATGCGGATGCGGCGAAGGCGAGACCACGCTGGAAGGCGGTACCCACTCCCACGAGCACGGGCCTGAGCACCACCACGACCATAGCCACGGACACGAACACGGCCACGACGGCGATGGGCACCTGCACTACGGCCAGGGACCCGCGCACGCCCATGCCCCCGGCCTCAGCCAATCGCGCATGGTGCAGATCGAGCGCGACATCCTGAGCAAGAACGCCGAATACGCCGAGGCCAACCGCGCGCGTTTCGCCGCACAGGGCACGCTGGCCCTGAATCTGGTCTCCAGCCCCGGCTCGGGCAAGACCACGCTGCTGGTGGAAACGCTCAAGCGCCTGCAGGACCGTTTCCCGCTGGGCGTGATCGAAGGCGACCAACAGACCAGCAACGACGCGGACCGCATCCGCGCCACCGGTGCCCCGGCCATTCAAGTCAATACCGGCAAGGGCTGCCACCTCGACGCGCACATGGTCGGCCACGCACTCGACCACCTGGGCTCGGCGGCGCAGGGCGTACTGTTCATCGAGAACGTCGGCAACCTGGTGTGCCCTGCGGGCTTCGACCTGGGAGAGGCGCACAAGGTGGTGATCCTGTCGGCCACCGAAGGCGAGGACAAGCCGCTCAAGTACCCGGACATGTTCCACGCCGCCGATCTGATGCTGCTGAACAAGACCGACCTGCTGCCCTACGTCGACTTCAATGTCGACAAGTGCATCGAATACGTACGCCGCATCAACCCCGACATCAGCATCATCCAGCTCTCGGCACGCAGCGGCGAGGGGGTGGACGACTGGCTGGCCTGGATCGAGGCCGAGCGCGCCGGCGCGCTGCGCGGGCGGCTGGCCACGCTTGAAGCGGAAATGGCCGCGCTCAAGGCCGAACTCGCCTGATGCACGCCGCACCCGATCCGCGTCCGCGCGTGCTCGTCGTCGACGACGAGCCGCGCTCGGTCGAGACCATCGCCAGGGTGCTGGACGAGGAATTCGAGGTACTGCCCGCGAACGACGCCGAGCAGGCCATGTTGATCATGGAAACTCAGCCCGTGCAGGTCGTACTGGCCGATCAGCGCATGCCGCAGACCACCGGCATCGAACTGCTCATGCGCCTGCGCGAACAGTGGCCGGAGGTGGTGCGCATCATCATTTCCGGCTTCACCGATGCGGCCGACATCATCGCCGGCGTCAACGAGGCGGGCATCTACCACTACATCACCAAGCCCTGGCATCCCGACGCGCTGCTGCTCACCGTGCGCAATGCCGCACGGCTGCACGGTCTGCAACACGAGAACGCGCGTCTCGCCCAGGAACTGCGCCTGAGTTCCGTCGATCTGGCGCGCCAGGCCGACGCCCGCCGCGAGGAGCTGCGTCGGCGCTTCCGTTTCGACGAAATCGTGCGCGGTGCCGGCAGCCCGCTGAACCTCGCCATCGAACAGGTCGAGCGCATGGCGCCGTTCGACGTCTCAGTGCTCATCACCGGCGAGTCAGGCACCGGCAAGGAGCTGTTCGCCCGCGCCCTGCATTACAACAGCCATCGCGCCGAACGCCCCTTCGTGGTCGAGAACTGCGGCGCCATCCCCAACGAGTTGCTCGAATCGGAGTTGTTCGGCCACACCCGCGGCGCCTACACCGGCGCGGTCGCCGACCACAGCGGACTGTTCGAAGAGGCCGACGGCGGCACGCTGTTTCTCGACGAGATCGGCGAAATCAGTCCGGAGTTTCAGGTCAAACTGCTGCGCGTGCTGCAGAGTGGCGAATTCCGCCCGGTCGGCAGCAACCGACAGCGCCATACCGACGTGCGCATCGTCGCCGCCACCAACCGCGACCTCGAACAGGAGGTGCGCGCCGGGCGCTTTCGCGCGGACCTGTACTACCGTATCGCAGAGATGAGCCTGCATCTTCCGCCCCTGCGCGAGCGTGCCATGGACATAGAACCGCTGGTCACCCATCTGGTCGACCGCCAGTCGAATGCACTGGGCAAGACCAGGCGTTACGTCTTCGATGCCGATACCCTCGTCTGCCTGCGCGAATACACCTGGCCGGGCAACGTGCGCGAACTCAACAACGTTCTTAAACAGATGCTGGTACTGTCCTCGGACGCGCGCCTCGGTCCCGAGCTACTGCCGCCACGCGTGTTGCAAGGCACGCCCTGCGGCGACATCACGATCGCCGACGCGGTCGACGAACTCCCAGGCGCCACGCTCAAGGAACGCGTGGAAAACCTCGAAGCCGCGATCCTGCGCGAGACGCTGCTGCGCCACCGCTGGAACAAGAGCCGCGCCGCAGAAGAACTCGGCTTGTCTCGCGTCGGCCTGCGCAGCAAACTCGACCGCTACGGCCTGGAACACAAACTCGATAGTTGAACGTCAAGGATGAAGCGATGAACTACCTGAACCATGCATTGCAGGGCATTCCACGCCGGCCGCTGGCCGTTTTACTGCTCACGCTGGCCGGCTTCAACCTGTTGTCATGGATAGGCGCTTTCGGCCTAGCCTCGATCCAACCCAGCATTCTCGGACTAGCCGGTCTGGCCTGGGTCTTCGGTGCACGCCACGCCTTCGACGTCGATCACATCGCCGCCATCGACAACGTCACCCGCAAGTTGCGCCAGGAGGGCAAGCAGCCCGTGGCGGTCGGCTTCTTCTTCGCCCTGGGCCACTCCACGATCGTCATCGCCCTGTCGGCCGTCGTCGCCCTCGGCGCGCGCGGCATGAAGGCCCAGTTCGGCGAATTCTCCGACTTCGGCGGCATTTTCGGCACCAGTGTATCGGCCACGTTTCTCACGCTGATCGGCCTGATCAACCTGGTGGTTCTGTGGCAGCTGGTCAAGGCCTGGCGAGACCACCGCCGCGGCCGCGACACCCGCGCGCTGCGCGAAGAGGACATCAACGCCCTGCTGGACCAGCGCGGTTTCTTCGCCAACATCTTCCGCTTCCTGTTCCGCCGCGTCAGCCGCAGCTGGCACATGTATCCGCTCGGCGTGCTGTTCGGTCTCGGCTTCGACACCGCCACCGAAATCGCCATCCTAGGCATCTCCGCCACCCTCGCCACCACCTCGGACTTCCCGCTCTGGGGCATCATGATCTTTCCCTTCCTGTTCACCGCCGGCATGACGCTGATGGACTCGCTGGACGGGCTGGTGATGCTGCGCGCCTATCACTGGGCGCTGTCGGATGCCGTGCGGCGGCTGTATTTCAACACCATCATCACCGCCATGGCGGTAGGCACCGCCCTGGTCATCGGCACGCTGGAATGGCTACAGTTGCTCGGCCCGCGCCTGGGCGCCGACGGGCCGTTCTGGAGCTGGCTGGATGGCCTGGATTTCGGCACCATCGGCGTAGCCGTGGTCCTGCTCATGCTCGCCACCTGGGCACTGGCCATCGTCTACTACCGCCTGCGCGTCGCGCCCGGCGCTGCACTCGCCGAACAAGGCGACTGAGTTCACTTGGCAGGAGATCGATCATGTGTCTCGGCATTCCCATGCAAATCGTCGAAATCGACGGCTACAACGCGCGCTGCGAAGCCAAGGGCGTGGAACGCGAAGTCAGCCTGTTCATGCTGCAGGACGATACCGTGGCAGTCGGCGACCACGTCATGGTGCACGTCGGCTATGCCCTGCAGAAACTCTCCCCCCAGGAGGCCCAATCGACCTGGGAACTGCTCGACCAGATCGTCGACAGCCAGGAAGCCCTGAGCTGACGCAGGAGGATTACGCCCATGAGCCAAACCTCGGCCAAAACGTGGCTCGCCCTCATCCGCGAGCTTGAGCTGCCGCGCCCGGTCAAGCTGATGAACGTGTGCGGCGGCCACGAGCGCAGCATCACCTTCTCGGGCATTCGCGGCGCGCTGCCACCCGACATCGAGATCATCCCCGGCCCCGGCTGCCCGGTCTGCATCTGCCCCGAGGAGGATCTGCATGAAGCCATCCGCCTGAGCCTGGAAGAGGACATCGTGCTGGTCGCCTTCGGCGACATGCTGCGCGTGCCCGCCAACGTGCCCAAGAACGAGCCGCGCTCGCTGGAGCAGGCCCGCGCCGCGGGTGCCGACATCCGCCCCATCGCCTCGCCGCAGGAAGCCGTGGCGATCGCCCGCGCCGACCCCGACAAGCCGGTGGTGTTCTTCGTCGCCGGCTTCGAGACCACCACCGCTCCGGTCGCCGCGATGCTGGCCGAAGGCGTGCCGGACAACCTGCTGATCCTGCTCGCCGCCCGCCTCACCTGGCCCGCGGTCGCCATGTTGCTGGACTCGGGCGAGGCGGCCTTCGACGCCCTCATCGCCCCCGGCCACGTCGCCACCGTCATGGGGCCGGAGGAATGGTCGTTCGTGGTGGACAAGCACCGCATGCCCGCCGCGGTCGCCGGCTTCACGCCGGAGAGCCTGCTCGCGGCCACCTATTCCGTATTGCGTCAGACCATCGAGGGCAAGCCCTTTCTCGACAACTGCTACCCGGAGCTGGTACGCCCCGGCGGCAACGCCACCGCCAAGCGCTGGCTGTCCGAGGTGATGGAAGTCGTACCGGCCAACTGGCGCGGCATCGGCGTCATTGCCGACTCCGGCTTCGCCCTGCGCCCGGCCTGGCAGCATCTGGATGCCCGCGGCGTCTTCCCCGCCCCGGTGGAGGAACGCCGCCGCGCCGGCCAGATGCCGCCGGGCTGCGACTGCGCCGGCGTGGTGCTGGGCAAGATCTATCCCGACCAGTGCCGCCTCTACGGCCGCGCCTGCACGCCGCGCAACCCCATCGGGCCGTGCATGGTGTCCGACGAAGGCGCCTGCCGCATCTGGTGGTCGTCCGGCCTGCGCGAACCGCGCGTTGCCTGAGCCCGCCATGGCGGCCGTCAGACTGCTGGTCGGCGGACGCGTACAAGGGGTCGGCTTCCGCCCCTTCGTCTACCGCCTGGCGCACCGCCATGGCCTGAACGGCTTCGTACGAAATGGATCGGGGGTGGTGGAAATCGAGGCCAGCGGTCCGAACGAGGCGCTCGAGACATTTACCGCGGCGGTTATCGCCGAGGCTCCCGCGATCGCCCGCCCGCAGCTACTCGAACACACCACGCGACCGGTTGGCGTGGACGATGCGCAGAACTTCCGTATCCTGCCCAGCAGTGCCGGCGATGCCCCCCGCAACCATGTTCCACCGGACTACTTCACCTGCCCGGACTGCCTGGCCGAACTCGCCGATCCGGCCAATCGCCGCTTCCGCTATCCCTTCATCAACTGCACCCAGTGCGGTCCGCGCTACACGCTGATCCGCACCCTGCCCTATGACCGGCCGAACACCACCATGGGGGATTTTCCGCTGTGTCCGGACTGTCTCGCGGAATACGAAAATCCGCTGGACCGGCGCTTCCACGCCGAACCGGTCGCCTGCCCCGTGTGCGGCCCCCGACTCGGCTTCGTTGCAGCCGGCAGGCGCGTGGACGGCAACGATGCAGCGCTCGCGGCAGCCGTCTCAGCTCTGCGTCACGGAGCGATCGTTGCGGTCAAGGGTGTGGGCGGCTACCACCTGCTGTGCGACGCGCGCAACGAGGATTCGGTCAGGCGCCTGCGCGCGCGCAAGCCACGCCCGCACAAGCCGCTGGCCGTGCTGTTCGCCGAAGACATGCGCGATCTGCGCGCCGCTGCGGACCCCGCCCCTGCTCACGAGGAACACCTGCGTTCGCCGGAGCGCCCGATCGTCCTCGTGCCGCTGCGCGAGGGGCACGGTCTGGCTCCATCCGTCGCTCCCGGTCTGGCGGAAATCGGCGCGCTGTTGCCCTACAGTCCATTGCACCATCTGCTGTGCGCGGATTTCGGCGCCCCCCTGATCGCGACCTCCGCCAATCCCAGCGGCGAACCCGTGCTCACCGACACCGCAGAAGCCGAAGCCCGCCTGACCGACGTGGCGGATGCATGGCTGCATCACGACCGCCGTATCGAACGCCCTGCCGACGATTCCGTACTGCGCGTCATCACCGGCCGAGCCAGATCGCTGCGCCTGGGCCGCGGGCTGGCTCCGCTCGAACTCGATCTGCCGCAGCGCCTCGAACGGCCGGTACTGGCGGTCGGCGGACACATGAAGAACACCGTCGCCCTGGCCTGGGAGAATCGGGTCGTCGTCTCGCCGCATCTGGGCGAACTCGACAGTCCGCGCAGCCGCGACCTGTTCACACGCACCATCGACGACCTGCAGCGCCTGTACGGCGTGACGGCCGAAATTCTGGTGTGCGACGCGCACCCCGACTACGCCGGCAGCCGCTGGGCGGCGGAACAGGGGCTGCCACTGCGCAGGGTATGGCACCACCACGCACACGCATCGGCCGTCGCGGGCGAATTCCCCGGCCCCGAGCACTGGTTGGCCTTCGCCTGGGATGGTGTGGGTCTTGGCCCGGACGGTACGCTGTGGGGCGGCGAAACCCTTTGCGGCGCTCCCGGCCGCTGGCAACGCGTAGGGCGCCTGCGCCCATTCCGCCTGCCCGGCGGCAACCGGGCCGGACGCGAGCCCTGGCGCAGTGCGGCCGCGCTGTGCTGGGAAGCGGGGCTGGAATGGCCGTGGAAGGACGATGAGATCGCCCCGGATGTCGCCTCGCTCACACGCCAGGCCTGGGAAGCGGACCTCAACTGCCATACCAGTACCGCTGCCGGGCGCGTCTTCGATGCTGTCGCCGCCCTGCTCGGCCTCGCGCGGCAGAGCAGCTTCGAGGGTCAGGGGCCGATGTATCTCGAAGCGCTGGCCGACGATGCCCCCGCCGACGCCCTGGAACTGCCGCTGGCATACGACGAAGACGGCTTGTGGACGACGGACTGGGCACCGCTGCTGGAGATGCTCCGCGACGCGCACCATTGCCCGGCGCGGCGCGCAGCCTGCGTCCACGAGAGTCTGGCCCTGGCAATGCTGTGGCAAGCCCGGGCATTGCGCGAACGATATGTCATCGAGGCGATCGCGCTGTGCGGTGGCGTATTCCAGAACCGCCGACTCGCCGAACGCACGCTGGAGCTACTGACCGCCGACGGCTTCGCTGTCCACCTGGGGGAAAAAATTCCCAGCAACGACGCAGGGCTAAGCTTCGGACAGGTCATCGAACACCTGGCGACACGCTAGAAACGATCTGAAAGTCGAAACACAAAAGAAAACAAAACAATTAGTTACATAAATATCTCAATAACTGATCAAAGGACATTAACATGCAGGACACCCACGTCTCGCTCGCCCATGGCAACGGCGGACGCTACATGCGCGAACTGATCGAGGAGTTATTCGCGCGCCACTTGGCCAATCCGCGCCTCGACGTTGGCGCGGACGCCGTGCACGTGCCGCTGCCGGCCGGCGACGTCATGGTGACCACGGACGGCTTCACCGTACAGCCGCTGGAGTTTCCCGGCGGCGACATTGGCGCCTTGGCCGTGCACGGTACTGTCAACGATCTGGCCGTCTCCGGCGCCCGTCCCCAATACCTGACGCTTAACGTCTTCGTCGAGGAGGGCTTCGAGATCGCCGCGCTGGATCGCATCGTCGCCAGCCTCGCTCGCGCGGCACAGGAAGCCGGCGTGGCGGTGGCCGCAGGCGACACCAAGGTACTGCGCCGTGGCGAGGGCGGCGGCCTCTATCTGGCGACCACCGGCGTCGGCGTACGCAAGCCAGGCATGCGCCTGGGCATGGGAGAGATCCGCCCGGGCGATCGGCTGCTGGTCAGCGGCCCGGTAGGCGACCACGGCGTGGCGGTCATGCTGGCGCGCGAACAGTTCGGCCTGCGCGGCGAACTGCGCTCGGATGCCGCCACCGTGCTGCCGCTGACCGAAGCCCTGCTCGGTCTCGACGGGCTGCGCTTCATGCGCGATCCGACCCGCGGCGGCCTCGCGACCGTGGCGAACGAGATCGTCCGGGCAACCGGCTACGGAGTGCGGCTCGAGGAAGAGAGCCTGCCTGTGCGCGACACGGTACGCTCGGTCTGCGAAATCCTGGGCTACGATCCGCTCTACCTCGCCTGCGAGGGCCGCGTGGTTGCGGCGCTATCTCCCGAAGCCGCCGAGCAGGCGCTGGCGGCATGGCGCTCCCTGCCGTCCGGCGAAGATGCGGCCATCATCGGAACAGTGGCCGATGGGACGAACCCTCGCGTCGTGTTGCACACGAACCTGGGCGGAGAACGTATACTGGAAGAGCTTGAGGACGACCCCTTGCCGCGCATTTGTTGAGGCGCGGCCTCACTCCCGCCCCTCCCGAATGACCGACGACATTGCAACGTCCGCCCCCGCTTCGCCGTGGGCCTATCCCGCTTTCGTGCGTTTCTGGGGTGCCCGGCTGGCCGCAGGCCTGGGTTTCCAGATGCTGTCCGTGGCGGTGGGCTGGCAGGTTTACGCCCTGACCGGCCGCGCTTTCGATCTCGGCCTGGTCGGTCTGGTGCAGTTCGTTCCGGCGCTGCTGCTGGCGCTTCCGGCCGGCCATATCGCCGACCAGTTCGACCGGCGGCGCGTGGTCGCGCTGTGTCAGGCCCTGGAACTGCTGGCGATCGTCCTGCTTGCGCTGGGCGGTGTCGCCGGATGGCTGGACGAGCGCGTGATTCTGGCGCTGGTGTTCCTGATCGGCGTCGGCCGGGCGCTGGCTTTTCCGGCCCGCAAGGCGATGCTGCCGGGGCTGGTCCCCGAGTCGGTGCTGCCCAGGGCTACGGCGGTGAACGCCAGCGCGTTTCAGCTGGCCATGATCACCGGGCCGGCGCTCGGCGGTTTTCTCTACGTCGCCGGACCCGATGCCGTCTATGCGGCAGCGGCCCTGCTGTATCTGGTCGCAGTCGTGCTGCTGGCCGCGGTGCGCTACGATCACACCCCGCCGCGACGAGAACCGGCGACGCTGCAGACGCTGTTCGCCGGCATCGCCTTCATCCGTGCACGCCCGGTCGTGCTGGGCGTCATCTCCCTGGACCTGTTCGCGGTACTGCTGGGCGGAGCGACCGCGCTGCTGCCGATCTTCGCCCGCGACATTCTGCATACCGGACCGTGGGGACTGGGGCTGCTGCGGGCGGCGCCGGCGGTCGGCGCGCTGGCGATATCGCTCTGGCTGTCGCGCCATGGCCTGCAGCGGCGCGTGGGCGCGATCATGTTCGCCTCGGTCGCCGGCTTCGGCGTGGGCACGCTGCTGTTCGCGCTGTCCAGCGCTCTGTGGCTGTCGCTGGCGGCCCTGGCCGCGCTGGGCGCCTTCGACATGGTCAGCGTGGTGATCCGCGGCGCACTGCTGCAGCTGGAAACGCCCGACCCCATGCGCGGGCGGGTCAGCGCGGTCAACGCCGTCTTCATCAACACCTCCAACCAGCTCGGCGAATTCGAGTCGGGCCTGCTGGCTGCCTGGGTCGGCGCAGTGCCGGCGATCGTGATCGGCGGGCTCGGCACGCTGGCCGTCGTCGGGCTATGGATGCTGTTGTTCCCCGAGCTGCGCCGGCGCCAGCGGCTGGAACCCGACCCCACGGAAGCGGCCACGCAAACCGCATGAACCCGCTGCGCTGCAGTGCGGGGAACGGTTGCCCCTTGTCGCCGCCGACGGGTCGCGCGCGACACTGATCCAGGTCAAGCGGACCGAAACTTCGCCTCGCCGCCGCGGCCCCCCGCTGTATTCTTGCGCTCATTGGTGCTATGAATCTGTGTGAATCGGCATAAGGCGCAATCCGGCACCCCGCCACCAAACGTCGGTGCCGGCCTCAAGAATTCATACAAAGCCAGGGGGCCTGTCCGCTATGAGCCATACCCTCGTGCTCGGTCTTGGCAACACCTTGCTCGGCGACGAAGGCGTCGGCATATACGCCGTGCAGCGCGTCGAGCAGGCGTTGGCCGGAGCCGGGAACGTGCGCTGCCTCGACGGCGGAACGCTCAGTTTCACCCTCGCCGGCCCGATCGAGGACAGCAACAGACTCATCGTCATCGACGCAGCCGAACTGCGCGACGCTCCCGGCAGCGTGCAGGTCTTCGAGGGCGAGGAGATGGACCGCTACGTCGGGACCGGTGGTAAACGCAGCGTGCACGAGGTCAGCCTGGCGGACCTGCTGGCCATCGCCTGCCTCGCCGGCCGCCTGCCTGAGCAGCGTGTTCTGATCGGCATTCAACCCGAGTTCGTCGAGTGGGCCGACGCGCCTACGCCGGCCGGTATGCGCGGCATCGGAGCCGCCTGCACGCTGGCTCTTGAGCTGATTCGCCGCTGGGAACAGCCCGATGCCGCTTGAGGACATTGCCGTCAGCGTCTACGACCCGCGACTCGACAACTCGCCCACGCCCAACGTCCAGGCTCTGCTGAACGAAATCGCCACCCATCTCGTGGCCCTGCTCGAGGACGGAGAAGGCAGTTCTATCGACCTGCGCGGGCTGCCGCTGATGCCCGGCGAGCGCGAGGCGCTGCGCAATGCGCTGGGACGGGGCGAAATCAGCGCCCGCGTCGAGACTCTGGGCGAGGCCGAAATCCACGAAACCGCGTTTCCCGGTGTGTGGTGGAGCCAGCACCGCGACGAAAGCGGTGACACCGTGGCCGAACTCATCGAGATATGCCTGCAGCCGGCGATGCTCACCAGTCATCCGGCGGACGTCGGCAACGGCCTCGAACGCCTGCACAGACTCATCGATTCCGACACCACCACCGTCTGACACCGAAGCAGAGGATCCGTGATGGCCGAACACGACGAATACACGATCGGACAACACCTGCAGAGCCAAGGCATCAGCCGACGCGCTTTCCTCAAGTTCTGCACCGCCATGGCTTCCGCGCTGGCGCTGCCGCCCAGCGCGGCGCTGGCCATGGCCAGCGAGCTGCCCGGCAAGCGGCGGCCGTCGGTGATCTACATGTCCTACCAGGAATGCACCGGCTGCCTCGAATCGCTGACCCGCTCGTTCTCGCCGACGCTCGAGAACCTGATGTTCAACGTCATGTCGCTGGACTATGACGACACCCTGCAGGCCGCCGCCGGCTTCCAGGCCGAGCAGGCGCGCGAAGCGGCGATGAAGGCGAACTGGGGCAAGTACCTGATGATCGTCGACGGCGCCATTCCCAACGCCAACAACGGCTACTGCACCGCGGCCGGCAAATCCGCCCTGGATTCGATTCGGGAAACCGCCAAGGGCGCCGCCGCGGTGGTCGCCGTCGGCACCTGCGCCGCCTTCGGCGGCCTGCCGATCGCGAACCCCAACCCAACCGGGGCCACCATGGTCAGCGACATCGTCACCGACAAGCCGGTGATCAACGTGCCCGGCTGCCCACCGATCCCCGCCGTCATCACCGGCACGCTGGCGCATTTTCTCACCTTCGGCAAGCTGCCCGAACTCGATCAGCTCAAGCGGCCGATCGCCTTCTACGGCAACACCATCCACGACCGCTGCTATCGCCGGCCGTTCTACGACCAGGGCAAGTTCGCCAAGACCTTCGACGACGAGGGCGCGCGCAACGGCTGGTGTCTGTACGAACTCGGCTGCAAGGGACCGACCACCTACAACGCCTGCGCCACGGTGAAATGGAACGGCGGCACCAGCTTCCCCATCCAGTCCGGCCACGGCTGCTTCGGCTGCTCCGAACCGGGCTTCTGGGACCGTGGCGACCTCTACAAGCCGCTGTCCGCCGGACTCTGGCATGGAAACATGGCCGCCGAACTGGGCACCGCAGCCGTGGCCGGCATCGCCATCGGCGGCGCCGCGGCCATGGCCGCCCGCCATCGCCAGGACGCTCACCAGAAGAAGGAGACCAAGTGATGGATCTACTCACCTTCGCCCGCGGCCCCGCGCTGCAATGGTCGCTGATCATCTTCGCCGTCGGCATGCTCTGGCGCCTGACGGGCATCCTGTTGCTGCGCCGCAAACCCGACCACAGCGAGCCACGCCACACCGGAACCTGGCGCGGCGCGCTGAAACTCATCGCCACCCGGTCCGTGCCCAAGCGCGAGTTCTGGGCCACCACCGCCTTCGGCCAGATCATCGGCTACGTGTTTCACATCGGCCTGGTCATCGTCATCTTCGGCTTCGTGCCGCACATCCTGTTCATCCGCAGCTTGACCGGACTCGACTGGCCCGGCCTGCCGAACAGCCTGATCTACCTGAGCGGGGCGATCACCGTCGCCGCCCTGATCGCGGTTCTCATCCGCCGCGTGAGCAACCCGGTGCTGCGCATGCTGTCGAATTTCGACGACTACTTCAGCTGGCTCGTGACCACCGCTCCGGTCGTCACCGGCCTGCTGGCCGTGGCTCATCTGGGCGCGCGCTATGAGACCCTGCTCGCGATCCACATCCTCAGCATCTGCCTGCTGCTGATCTGGATGCCGTTCGGCAAGCTGTTCCACACCGTCATGATCTTCGTCTCCCGCGGCACCACCGGCGCCCTGTTCGCACGCAAAGGAGCCAGCACATGAGCGAGGCCACGCTTCCCCCCCTGGACACCGAGAGCCCGCGGCTCAGCGTCGAGAAGCCCGGACAGCGCTACGACGTGCAGGGCGACATCCCCGATCCGGAGCGCATCGACATCGCCATGCGCAGCTTCGTGCGCGACTTCGGCGCCGTCGCCGCGACCTACATGGAATCCTGCATTCACTGCGGCATGTGCGCCGAAGCCTGCCACTTCTACGTGCAGACCGGCGATCCCAAATACACGCCGATCTGGAAGATCGAGCCCTTCAAGCAGGCCTACAAGCGCGAGGTCGGCCCCTTCGCGCCGTTCATGCGTGCGCTCAACCTCAAGCGCAAGGTCACCGTCGAAGAACTCGAGGAATGGCAGGAGCTGCTGTACGACTCCTGCACCATGTGCGGGCGTTGCACCATGATCTGTCCCATGGGCATCGACATCGCATCGCTGGTCGGCCTCGCCCGCCACGGCATGCACAAGGCCGGGCTGGTGCCGCACGAGCTGTGGGCCGTAGCCGAACGCGCCGAGCGCGAGGGCAGCCCGCTGGGCGCTACCGCGCAGGTGTTCGAGGACCGCGTCGAGTGGATGGGCGACGAACACGACGTCGACATGCACATGAACCTCGACGAAGCCGAGGTGCTGGTGACAATGTCCTCCATCGAGATCCAGAAATACCCCGAATCGATGGCGGCCGTGGCCAAGGTACTCAATCACATGGGCCTGAGCTGGACCTTCCGCACTGATGGCTACGAAGCCACCAACTTCGGCCTGCTGTCGGGCAACGCGGACTGGCAGAAGGACATGAGCATGAAGCTCATTGAAGCGGCCATCGCGTGCAAGGCCAAGATCCTGCTGCTGCCCGAATGCGGCCACGCCTACAGCGCCATGCGCTGGGCCGGCGCCAACCTCTACGGCAAGCCGCTACCCTTCAAGGTGCGTCACATCTCGGAGTTCCTCGGCGAACACGTCGCCGACGGCAGCATCCGCGTGAAGAAGGGACTCGGCACCAGCGTCACCTTCCACGATCCCTGCCAGATAGTGCGGCGTGGAGGGGCGATCGAAGCGCCGCGCATCGTGCTCGAAGCCCTGGGCGCGGAGATTCACGAGATGGAGGAAAACCGCGGCATGAACTGGTGTTGCGGCGGAGGAGGCGGCGTCATCACCATCCATCGAGCCGACGCGCTGCGCTACAAGGCGTTTCAGATCAAGATGCAGCAGGTCGAAAAGACCGGCGCGGACATGCTGGTCACGAGCTGCTCCAACTGCCGTCAAACCTTCGACGACGGACAGGCGCACTTCCACTGGGACAAGACCGCGCACAGCCTGCTGGAAGCCGTGGCGGACAACTTAATCGACGAGGAGAGCTGACGTGGCGCAACAAACCGTCGTGGTAGACCCCATCACCCGCATCGAGGGACACCTGCGCATCGAGGCCGAAACCGACGACAGCGGCCTGATCACCCGCGCCTCCAGCAGCGGCACCATGGTGCGCGGGATCGAAATCATCCTGCGCGGGCGCGACCCGCGCGAAGCCTGGGCCTTCGCCCAGCGCATCTGCGGCGTATGCACGCTGGTGCACGGTATCGCCTCTGTGCGTTCGGTGGAGAATGCCCTCGCCTACCCGATCCCGCACAACGCCGAGCTGATCCGCAATCTCATGATCGCCGCTCAGTTCGTGCACGATCACGTCATGCATTTCTACCATCTGCACGCGCTGGACTGGGTGGACGTGGTCTCCGCGCTCAAGGCCGATCCACGCAAGACTGCCGAACTCGCGCAGTCGCTGAGCAGCTACGCGATGTCCTCGCCCGGGCACTTCGCCGACGTGCAGAAAAAGGTCAAAGGACTGGTCGAATCGGGCCAGTTGGGCATCTTCGCCAACGGATACTGGGGCCACCCGGCCTACAAACTTCCGCCCGAAGCCAACCTCATGGCCGTCGCCCACTACCTCGACGCACTCGCCTGGCAACGCGAAGTGGTCAAACTGCACACCATCTTCGGCGGCAAGAACCCGCACCCCAACTTCGTCGTCGGCGGCGTGCCCTGCGCCATCAGCGTGGACGCTCAGGCCACTGGCGCCACCGCTGGTGCGACCGCCGTCAACATGGTCGGCCTGGCCGAGGTCGCCAACGTCATCGAACGCATGCAGCAGTTCGTCGACCAGGTCTATCTACCCGACACGCTGGCCATCGCCGGTTTCTACAAGGACTGGGCCACGCGCGGCGAAGGCATCGGCAACTTCATGACCTACGGCGAGTTCCCGTCCAAGAGCATCAACGATCCGAGCCCCCCCCGCCCTACGAACACCTGGACGTCGATGCGAGCTACTCCTGGCTGAAGTCGCCGCGCTGGAAGGGCAAACCGGTCGAGGTCGGCCCACTGGCACGCGTGCTGATGCTCTACGCCAGCGGCAACGAAGCCACCCGTGGCCTGGTCGACGGCGCCTTGCGCACGCTCGACCTGCCGGTGCAGGGCCTGTACTCCACCTTGGGGCGTACCGCCGCGCGCACGCTGGAATCCAAGCTCATCGTCGACCAGATGCGTGGCTGGTACGACCAGCTCATCGCCAACATCAAGGCCGGCGACCTGCGCACCTTCAACGAAGCCAAATGGGACCCGACATCCTGGCCGTCCACGGCCAAGGGCGTCGGCTTCATGGAAGCGCCGCGCGGCGCGCTGGGTCACTGGATCGTGATCAAGGATGGCCTCATCGACAACTACCAGGCGGTGGTTCCAAGCACCTGGAACGCCGGCCCGCGCGACGTCGGCGGCCTGGACGGCCCCTACGAAGCGGCGCTCAAGGGCACTCAGATGTCCGATACTCAGCAGCCACTGGAGATCCTGCGCACGATCCACAGCTTCGACCCCTGCATCGCCTGCGCGGTGCACCTGGTCGACGATGATGGCGAGGAAATGATGGCGGTGAAGGTGCGGTGAACGCGTGTCGCGGACCCACCGTCCGCGACTTTTCGCCAAGCCTTCGCTTATCCTTTGAAGGATGTGCCCTGCATGATGGCTCCGGGGATTTCGTACAGCGGCAGAGAATGGTCGACCCCGCCGAGTTTCACCGCCTCTTTCGGCATGCCGTAGACCACGCAGGTACGTTCGCTTTCGGCCAGCGTCTTCGCCCCGGCCTCATGCATCTCCTTGAGGCCGCGCGCACCGTCGTCCCCCATCCCCGTCATGATGATGCCGAGTGCGTTCCGGCCCGCCGCCTTGGACACGGACCGAAACAGCACATCCACCGACGGACGATGCCGGCTGACCGGCGGCCCGTCGACGACATCGACCCGGTATTGGGCCCCGCTGCGCTTTAGCAGCATGTGGCGTCCGCCCGGCGCGATCAGAACCCGCCCCGGAATCACACGGTCTCCATTGGCGGCCTCGCGCACTTCCATTTCACATATACCGTCCAGGCGTTTCGCGAACGCCGCGGTGAATTTCTCCGGCATGTGCTGGACCACGACGATACCGGGACAGACCCGGGGCAACGCCGTCAGCACGACTTCCAGCGCCTGGGTTCCACCGGTAGAGGTGCCGATCGCCACCACGGTATCCGTGGTTTGGGCCATGGCGGTGGCGCCCGCCGCCAACACCGCGTCGGCCGATAGCTTGGCCGGCACCTTGGGGGCAGCAGTCGCTGTCGCAGCCAGACGCATATGATTGGCGCGGGCAGCGGCCTTGACCGCGCTGACAAGATCATCCGAGGCATCGTGCAGATACTGTTTCAGCCCCATCTTGGGTTTGGCGACGATGCTGACAGCACCGGCGGCAAGCGCCTGCATCGTGGTTTCCGCGCCCTTTTCGGTCAAGGTGGAACAAATCACCACCGGCGTGGGATGCTCGGCCATGATTTTACGCAGGAAGGTGATGCCGTCCATGCGCGGCATCTCCACGTCGAGGACGATCACGTCCGGCCACTGCCGGGCCATCCGTTCCATGGCGAACAGAGGGTCCGCCGCCGCCCCGATGACATCGATGCCGGCATCGCCGCCGAGCGTGGCGGATAGAACCTGCCGCACCACGGCAGAGTCATCGACAATCATAACTTTGATTTTGGACATAGCGATTCCTTAATGACCTTGTCTCGGCCAAACGCTGCTGAATTCGAGAAATTCCCTTTCGGGCATCGGCCGAGCGTAAAAATATCCCTGCGCCATATCGCAACCGGCCTGCGACAACAAGATTGCCTGATCGCGTGTTTCGACCCCTTCGGCAATGAGTCTGATACCCAACCGCCGAGCCATCGTGATGATCGATTCGACGATGACCCAAACTCTCGGATCACTGACAATGCCGCGAATGAACGAACGGTCGATCTTGAGATAATCGATTTCGAATTTCTTGAGATAGGACAGAGCAGAATAGCCTGTACCGAAATCGTCCAACGCTACCTTCATGCCCATTGCACGGATCTGGCGTAACTGTTCGTGCACTCCATATCGATCGTCCAGCAGCAAACTCTCTGTAATCTCGACGCTCAGATACTCTCCGGGAATCTGCTGCGCGGCCAGACATTCGCTCCAACGCTCGATATCTTCTTCGGCGAAAAACTGAGTCGGAGAGCGATTGATGCAGATACGGTGCGGGACGTCGCTCCCACTTCTGCGGTTCCATTCCAGCGCCACGCGCGCAGCCTCCCGAAACACCCAGTTACCGATCTCATGGATGAGCCCGTTCGCCTCCGCAATAGGGATGAAGAGCGCAGGCGATACCTCACCCAACTGTGGATGCCGCCAGCGCAGCAGCGCTTCGGCCTTACAAATTTTTTCATGCACATAATCGAAAATCGGCTGATAGTGTAAGGACAGTTGACCTTCCCGCAACGCCACGCTTAAGTCTTTGGCCAAACGCCTATGCATGAGCGTACTTTCCTGCATTGACCGTTCGAAAACACGCACCCTGCTGTAGCCGCCTCCCTTTGCGGCGATCAAAGCCTGATTGGCGTAGCTCAACAACTCACTTGCCTCTTCTCCATGATCTGGATAGAGCGCGACGCCGACGCTGACCGATGTCCATAATCGCCCACCGCCTTCCAGCACGTAGTAACCGGACACAGCCCTACGCATGCATTCAGCCATACGTTTTACATAAGGCAGATCGCCTATATGCCGTAGAGCCACGACGAGTTCGTCATTACCTGTCTGCGCAAGGAATTCAGTCTCCCCCATAGCCAACCGTAAACGGCGCACGGAATCCTTCAAAATGCGATCAGCCGCACCGCGTCCCAACGAGTCACTGACCTGATGGAGATTGTCTAGCGCAACGATGAACAGAACCAGAGGACAGTCCCAGTCAAGCACCGATGCCAAATTTTGGGATAGAACATCGCGATCAGACATTCTGGGTAGCGGATCATTAGCAGACTCAAGCCCGACGCCAGCTACGGCCCGACAACGGTCGACGACATTTCGAACCAACTCGTAGATCTCCTCTGCATCGGGCGCTGCGCCGATCTCCGCCTCGGGCATTTCAGGTCCCTTGACGACAAAAACGCAGACAACCTCGCCCTCGCCACCGAGCACCGGGACTACCCTGCAGGGCACCACATCATGGAAGCTACCGATTTCCGAGTGGAGCGAAAAATCCGTCCCACCCAGGCAAACCTCCTGTATATGCTGGGCACCGATGCCACCCCCTATATCCATTAACGTGAAGCCAGACTGTTCGTCCGCAGCACGGCATCTGAGCGGCAGCCAGGAACCTATCCCACTCAGAGTCAAGCTGCCCCACTCGTCGGGAATCAGGATCCGGCAGGACAGGCTGGGAAAGGACAATTCGACGACAGAAGCCGTCTTGTTCAGCACCTCGGCCAATTCGGCGCCGTCCGTCAACCGTTCGGATAGCTCCGCCCTTGCAGTTCCCAGCAACTCCCGCCGTTTACACATCAATGATGTCACGACCCACCGCCAGCACACCGGTCCCGCAACCATTGGCATCGCATTCGACCAACGCTCTGATCTGCGTATACCGCCCACTAGCGCCGTCAGGTTTCCCAGCCGGTTCGCATTTGGCGTCTTCGCCGATATCGAACACCGTGCGAATGCAACGTTCGTAACGCCCCCACTGCTCGCTTCCCGGATAAACGCACCGGCGGCTATCGATCAATGGTGCATCTGGCTTTGACAGCTTGAGCAGTCCAAGGTCGACATAGACTCTTCCGCATGCCGGATCGTAGCGAGCCACATAATCAGAAAACCGTTCTGAGTGAACCCACTCAACGGCATTCTTCGTGCGCTTATCTTCGACCTCAAGGTGGTTTACCGTAGACATGGTCTTTCCGTTCGTTCCGGCTACACCTCGAATCCATCGCATATTCCCCGGCACTCTTCGATCCGCAGGTTTAGAAATACGAATTCTGTTCATGCCCAATTCTTCTCCTGTCCATAGGATGTAGACCTCGCGCCATACCAGCATGAGGAATACATATTGTTGTTTTCTCAGAACAGCCTCCGCACATTCGCATGCTGTAAATCCGAGAATCACCTATCGGCCATACCACGCTTGTCACCCCGTTGACATAGAACCGCATGAAGAGTCACTCGGAGCCCACGGCTCAGACACCCGGCTTCCTATAGATAGAAGGTCTGACCATCTTCAACTCGTCGTTGACACCGTTCAGGGTTTCCGAGTGGCTGATGAAGAAATAACCTCCCGCGCGAAGCAACGGCAAAAGGCTGCGCACCACCCGCCGCTTCGTCTCCATGTCGAAATAAATCATTACATTGCGCAGGAAGATCGCATCGAACTGGCCCAGTGCCGGCAAAGGCTTGATCAAGTTAACCTGATGAAACGATACGTGGCGGCACAGCTCCGGCTTGACCAGAAAAGTGCCTTCTTGCCTGCCCGTCCCCTTGAGACAAAATCGCTTCAGATACGGACCTGGAATGCCTTCCACCCGTTCCAGCGCATAATGGGCCTGTCTGGCCTTGTCCAGCACTCGGGTACTGATATCCGAACCAAGCACCTCCCAGCGCCCTTCTCCCAACTTGTCCGCCAACACCATTGCCAGGGTGTAAGACTCTTCTCCGGAGGAACTGGCGGCACTCCAGACCCGGAACGTACGTTGCTCGCCGTGCTGGGGAAGCACATGATCGGCAAGAAAGTCCATGTGCCCGGGTTCGCGGAAAAAATATGTCTCGTCGGTTCCGACAAGCTGATGCCGGCAATCCGATGAATCATTGTCTGAAACTGCTTGAATTCACGGTCGTCGAGAGGAGCGACGTTCATGTCCAATTCAATTAGCCTCTTATAGCTGGGGCACCGAACCCCAAGCTTTGAAATCCACCGTGCGACGCTCGGTGCGGGAAGCTAACACTCGCCTCCCGCACCGTTGAGTCAATGCCGCCGTGCCCTCACGACGCTGCGGCAAAATCAGCGATATCGCGCAGTGAAAGCACTCGGTCCATATCCAGCAGGATTACGAACCGACCGGCAACCTTGCCCATACCCCGGATAAAATCGGTTCGTATTCTGGTTCCGAACGTCGGCGCCGCCTCGATCTCCGACAAAGGTATTTCCAGGACCTCGTTCACGGCGTCCACCATCACTCCGATCACTTCGGTATCCTGACCGTTGGCGACTTCGACAATCACGATGCAGGTTCGGCGCCCGACCTTCGTCGCCGGCTTCTCGAAGCGCAGCGCCAGATCCACCACAGGCACCACAGTTCCGCGCAGATTGATCACGCCACGGATGAAGTCAGGCATCATCGGCACTTCGGTCAGAATTCCGCACTCGATGATCTCTTTGATCCTCAGAATCCCGATGGCATACACCTCTCCGGCCAGCATGAAGGTCAGTAACTGATCCGCCTCGGTTTCGGCGGCTGCCTCCCCGACAGCTTCGGCATTAGTCAGTGCATTCATGTCGCATTCCTCAGAAGCTGACGAACTCATCATCGATGGCCAGATTCGAGGCGGTGCGTACCGTCTTGACCGGCTGCGACGCGGGCATCTTCGCGGTCGTGTTGGCAGCGTCTCCGGCATGCCGAGCGGATACCCCATCCTCCACCACCGTGAAGAACCCCATCAACTGCAGCAACTGTTCAGACTGACCGCTCATCTCCTCGGCAGTCGCCGCCAATTCCTCCGAACTGCTGGCATTCTGCTGCGTGATCTGATTGAGTTGATTCATCGCCGTGTTGACTTGACCAACACCTACCGACTGCTCCTGCGATGCCGCGGTGATTTCCTGCACGAGATCCGCTGTCTTGTTGATGCCGGGTACGATCTCATCCAGCAGCGCGCCGGCCTTTTCCGCCAGTTCGACACTACCCTTGGCAACCTCCCCAATTTCCTGCGCCGCCACCTGACTGCGTTCGGCCAATTTGCGCACCTCAGCGGCCACTACGGCGAAACCCTTGCCGTGTTCACCCGCCCGCGCCGCTTCGATAGCCGCATTCAGCGCCAGTAGATTGGTCTGGTACGCGATGTCGTCGATGATGCCTATCTTCTCCGCAATGGTATTCATCGCCGAGACCGTTTCCTTAACCGCCGTTCCACCTTCGTTGGCCTGATTCGCGGCCGTTCCGGCGATACCTTCCGTGACCTTGGCGTTTTCCGTGTTCTGGTTGACCGACGCGCCCATTTGCTCTATCGATGCCGTCGTCTCCTCCACGGACGCGGCCTGCTCGCTCGATGCCTGCGACAGGGCCTGCGCCGTCGAGCTGACCTGCTCTGAAGCCGAGGCCAGTGAATCGGCTGCTCCCCGCACTTCGCCGATCACCTTGGCGAGCCTGGCGATGGTGTTATTGACGGTATCCTTCAGCTCCTTGAGCTGTCCCTTGTAGTCGCCTTTGACGTCCCGGCTGAAATCACCCTTTTCCATTTCCATCAACACGGAAATGGCCTCGTTAACAGGAAGGGTGATGTCGTCCAGCGTCTTGTTGATACCGACGATGATCTTGTGGAAGTCGCCCTTGTGCCTGTTCGCATCGGCTCGAACGTCAAGCCGACCTTCGGCAGCGGCTTGGATCAGCGTATCCGTGTCGGACGCCAGCGCCTTGAGATTTGCACGCACCTGCTCGACGATTTCGTTGATGAAGGCCTTCTTCCCCGGGAACTGCTCCAACGGCGTTTCGAAATCACCCTCGCCGAATCCCTTGACGCAAGCCATAGCTTTCTTCTTGACCGCGATGTGGCCGAACACCATATTGTTCACGCCATCGGCCATCGTCTTGAACGCGCCCTCGAACTTGTCCGAGTCGATCCTGACGTCGATATCGCCCTTCTCGTGCTCCTCCGACACGCGGTTCAGTTCTGCGATCAGTGACTGCAGTGTCTGACTCATGCTTTGCATGGCGGCCATCAGACTTGTGCTGTCGCCGGCTTTGAGATCAATTTTGGTCGACAGGTCACCAACCGCAATTCGGCCGGCAACATCGGCCGCGAGCTGCGGTTCACCGCCCAATTGACGGACGAGGCTGCGTACCAGGAGCACGCCCATGATCACCATGATCGCAATCAGAATCACTCCGATCGCCAGCGACATGAAAATGGCCCGCTGCTTGACGGCTTCAGCCTTCACGGCACTTTCCTTCGCAAACTTGACGTTGTATGCCATATGTGCTTGCAGCGCTTCGTCGAGTTTTTTGGCGGAAGTCTCGGCCGCGTGATTCGCGAGATTGCGCGCCTGAACGTTCATATTGGCTTTCGACAACTCGAGCACCTTGTCGTAGTCACGTTCATAAGCGGTTAGAGCGGCCATATCCGCTTCCAGCATCTGCTTGTCCTTCGCATTGCCGAGCATGCCGGAGTATTGCTTGAGTGAATTTTCAAGCGCTGCGCGCGACTGCTTGATCGACGCTTCGATCTCTACCATTTTTGAGCTGTCGCTAGTGGTGATATGCCTATAGAGCTTCACTCTCAATTGGCCGAACTCTACCAGGACCTTATCCAGCAGCACGATTGATGGAACCGTTTTGGAATTGGCATAACTGGCCTCGTCGTAGACCCTGCCCATCTGGTTCAGATTGATTACGGCCACGGTCAGCAAACCAGCCACGGCCACGAAAACCAGTAGATACAAACGTTTTGCGACTGTCATTTCCGTCACTTCCTTTGTTGGATACCACTTACTGAAAGATTTCCGGCCGTTACCGGCCGCGACCCATTCAACCCACCGCAGTGAGCTGCCCCGGAGCTTCCACTCCGCCACCGGTTAACTGGCGGACAAGTCCGCCCACGTCCATGATCAACGCCACTTCGCCACTACCCAGGATGGAAAACCCACCGATACCGCGAACTCTGTCGAACAACTTGCCGAGCGGTTTGATGACGACCTGGGATTCACCGATCAGACGATCGACCACAAGCCCCACCTTCGTCCCGGCGTAACTGACGACCACGATGCTTTCGCGCTGACCCGGTCCGCCGGAGACCGCGAACTGATCGCGCAGACGCACATAAGGCAGCACCTCACCGCGCAGATTGATGCAGTTGCCGGAGGCCGACTCCTGCTCCTGTTTGGTGAGTTCCAGACACTCGACCACCATCTCGAGAGGCACGACGTAGGCCCAGTCGCCGACGCCAACCTGGAATCCGTCGATGATCGCCAGAGTGAGAGGAAGACGTACCCGTACCGTGGTGCCACAGCCCGGCACACTTTCCAGGTCGACACTGCCACGCAGGGCCTGGATGTTGCGCCGCACCACGTCCATCCCGACCCCGCGTCCGGACAGGTTGCTGACCGCATCGGCGGTAGAAAAACCGGGCTCGAAGATGAGGTTGTAGATCTCGTTGTCGCTGAGCTGTTGATCCGGCTTGACCAGGCCCCGTTCAATGGCCTTCTGCAGTATCCTGTCGCGGTCGAGCCCACCGCCGTCGTCGGCGACCTCGATAACGATGCTTCCGGATTCGTGATAGGCGTGAAGGCTCATCGTTCCATGGGCCGGCTTGCCCCTGGCGATACGCGTCTCGGCCGCCTCGATGCCGTGATCCATCGAATTTCGCACCAGGTGGGTCAGCGGATCGCCGATCTTTTCCACCACGGTCTTGTCCAACTCGGTTTCGGCGCCGCTGATCTGCAGGCGGATGTCCTTGCCGAGTTCCTTGCTGACGTCGCGCACCACTCGGTTGAAGCGGCTGAAGGTGGCTCCGATCTGCACCATGCGCAAATTGAGCGCGGAATCGCGAACCTCCTCCACCAGGAGGGAGACATTCGCAGTGTCCTCGATCATTTCCGTCACGCCGGAGTTCTTGGCCGACAGATTGGCGCCGGCAGCCGCTATGATGAGTTCGCCGACCAGATTGATCAGTTGGTCGAGCTTGCCCGCATCGACGCGTATGAAGCCGGCTTCGCCGGCGCGACCCCGCCCCCCCGACTGCGACCTCGTCGCTGCGGTGCTTGCCGGCACCGCAGCAGCAGGCGGCAAGTCGACGGCCGAAGGCGGGAGCGGCTCTTCATCGGCACCCGCGGCTAACACACCCTCCAACTCTGCAGGCGTGAGCGTGCCGCAACGCACCAGAACCTCGCCGATCTGCGCTGCCTCCTCGGGCAATTCGCCGAGCAGAGCCGCATACTCGTCGACACTGCTGTGCGGAGGCAGAATGTGTAGAACGCAATCCTCGCGCACGAACTCGAAAACGCTTTCGATCTCGTCCTGGTCCTCCTGACTTTCGAAAGCGATCTCGAAACCGAGATAGCAGCATTCAGGATCCATCTCCTCGGCAGCCGGAATACGATCGGTCAGGGTGACGATACGGACGATTCGCCCCAGACCGGACAGGTAGCGAAGGAACGATGCGGGATCCATGCCGTTGCGGATCGCATCCGGACTGAAACGCAGGGAAATATGCCAATGTCCGGCGATCACTCCACCGCCGGACGTGCCTGCCGGCGCGTTCGCCGGCCCGGACGTGACGTCGTCCGGCAGGTCCGCCGGGGAGTCCCCCATATAGCCGCCGAGCCGCTGGGCCAGGACGTCGCCCAGCTCCTGTACGGATGCATCGGCCTCGCTACCTTCGGCCACCTGATCGACCAGAACGCCGATGTGGTCGCAGCTCTCGAGCAACAGTGCGGCCAGTTCCCCATCTATCGACAGAGCACCGCCGCGCACTCGGTCCAGCACGCTTTCTGCAGCGTGCGTGAACTTGACCACGTGATCCAGACCGAACAGACCGGCCGAGCCCTTAATGGTATGTGCCGCCCGGAAAATGGCATTGATGGTTTCCGGATCATCGTCGGCCTGCTCAAGGCGCAGCAGCGCGTCCTCCATCTGCTGTAGCAGATCCCGGCTCTCGGCGATGAAGGTATTAAAAGCGTCGTCCATGCTCATGACGAACCTCGTCAAGCGGATTGCAGTTGCGGAGCGTTACCGGATTCCTCGAAGAATCCGGCCAGACCGAACAAATCGACGATTTCCGCAACTACGGGATTGAGTTCGCCGAAGCAAAGCCTCTTGCCCTCGGTCGTCGCCTCCAACCTGGCCATGATCAGCAGTTGCATCCCCGCCGTGTCGATCTCTCCCACGCCATCGAGACAGCATTCGACGGCGTCATGCTTTTTCAGTGCCTCGATCAGAGTCGGTTTGACCTCGGCGACTTCATACACCGTCAGATCGCCTTCGAATTCCAGCCGACAGGTGCTCCCCTCGATCTTTTCGCGGATATCCATCACAAGCTCCTCAAGGCAGGATCAATTTGGAAACGGCGTCGAGCATCTGCTCCGGACGGAACGGCTTGGCGACCCAGGCTTTCACACCCGCCGCCCGGCCAGCCGCCTTCTTGTCGTCACCGGTTTCGGTGGTGAGCATGATCACCGGGGCGAACTTGTACGCTGCCATGCTCTTCATCTGCTTCACGAAACTGATGCCGTCCATGTTCGGCATGTTCACGTCGCTGATGACCAGATGCAGCTTGCGGCCGTCCAGCTTGCTCAACGCGTCCTTACCGTCGCACGCTTCGATGACTTCGTAGCCGGCGCTTTTTAGGGCGATGGCCACGACCTGCCGCAGCGATGCGGAGTCGTCGACTATCATGATATTTTTCGCCATGTCTCTGTCCTTCCTCAAAAAAAGGTGATATCTGACTCCGTGTCCTGCAATTTCTTCGTGGACTCGCCGCCATGAAGGGCATGCTGCTCCGGAGTGGTGTACGTACAAGCGAGTTCTTCCAGCCAAACGTCCACGTCGATCGGTTCAACTCTCAGCCCGGCGGTGATCGCGGCAAGTCGCTCGTCGAGATGACTCTGAAGCTTCCCGAGGTCTCCTTGCACATGACCCAGGATCTGGCTTACCCGGTCCTGAAACTGGAGGGAGACCAGCACTTGCGCAATCTCGTCCCTCACCGACCGGCTGTCTCGGCGCAGCGTTTCAGCCGATGCCGAAGCGCTCTCGGCGGCAGCATGGAAACGCTCCAGAATGCGACGGATCACCTGTTCGGATTCACTCACCATCACCCCGTCGCGTTCGGCGAATTCGCGGGAGACCTGCATCGTGTTGGCGATGGCGTTGTTGACCGAAGTCACCGTTTCGCCGATGTTCTTGCCCGTTTCACCGGAAAGCGCCGAGAGCTTGCGGACTTCATCCGCCACCACGGCGAACCCACGCCCCGCATCGCCGGCGCGTGCCGCTTCGATGGCGGCGTTCAAGGCCAGCAAATTCGTCTGATCAGCGAGCTTCCCCACGCTATTCGCCATGTGCTTGAGGTCCTCGGTCAAATCAGCCAGGGCGCCGATCTCGCGGACCATCCGCTCCTTCTCGTCGAGCGCGGTTCGCAACGAGGACACGATCTGGTTCAGCTCAGCCTCGGTGCCGTCCAGCAACTCCACCAACTGCTCCTGCCCATCCGTGTCGGAGGCGGCTATCGTGTCGGAGATGCGCTGGGACAACTGCGCGAAACGATCAGCGAGCGCGGTAACCGACTCTTCGGTGTGTCCCCGCACAATCTCGAGCTGTCCCGCCCAAATGGGCAGAACGGGTTTCATGAGCCGCGCCAGGCTTTCGTTGGAGCCGGCGATATCGCGCCCTTCAGCGTCACCGGCTTCCTGTAACGAAGCCACCAGGGAATCCCATCTGCGGCCAAACCGACGCATCAGAGACCATCCCAGGACAATGCCGCCGACAAGCAGCGCTGCTGCCAGCGCCCAGGCGAGACCTTCAGCATTACCGACGAAAATCGTCGCACCCGCCCCAGCCAGAGCCATGATCAGAGGCCCGGCTGAAACTTCGGCGCCGGGCCCGTTCGCGCGGGCAATCGATTCCCTTTTCGCTTCGTGGTTCATGTCCCGTCCTGTCACTGGTTCTGCCGAAATACTCCGGAGCCTCGGTACTCCAGGCTTGCAGAGCACTGCGTTCCCGTTGTTCTCAAGATTGAACTGAGACAGTTATTTCAGCGATCGGCTGGGGACGATTTGCCTGTAGGAATTTGCAGCCGGCTTGTAGTCCCAGACCTACACGGTGTCGCCGCGCAGGCTCGCACACACAAAAACGGCATCCAGGAGAAGTCCGACGGGATGGGGAAAACGCCAAGACCAAAGGCGAAAGATTCCGCGGAATCGGAGACGGCGAACACGCGCCGGTGTCGTACAGCGCTACCGCAAATCGAGTGCGGGCTCTGCAACGGAGGAGTCGAGGAAGCGTTCTCCGGCGGCCACCCGGTGCAACACGTCCACCAGGGTATCCGGATCGCCGCCCTTAACCAGGAACCCATTGGCCCCGGCCCGCAGGGCACGACGCGCCACCGCAGGGTGGTTGAGAAGACTGAAGACAAGAATGGGCAATTCGGGATACAGGGCGCGAATGCGGGCGATCAACTTCTCGCCGGAAAGATCTGGCATGTTCATATCCATCAGCACCAGATCGACCTCCAGCGCACTCAGCAGTTCCATGACCTCGACGCCGTTGGCCGCCTCACCTACAGGAAGCAGCCCCCCGTACACGGCGCACAGATGCTTGAGGCTTTCCCGCACGAGGAGATGATCGTCCGCGATCAGAAGGCGGATCATAGCCACTGCCGCCCCGGCGCTGCGCAGAGCCGCACCACAGCCACGCCAGATGGATCGATTCCGCCAACTACGCTGAAAACCAACATGAACCAATACCCCTGCGTGACGCTGCTATGCACCTCAGGGACAAGAATGCGAGAACCGCTCCTGCAGCGGTATTGGTATCAGGCTGATTCTTGGGTAGGGATATCCTTACACAGCGCCGGACGCGCTCAGTCGATCAATCCCTCGTCGAGGGCGTAACGCATCAGATCGGCATTGTTCCGGAAACCCATTTTTTCCATCATCCGCGCCTTGTGCGTGCTCACCGTCTTGCTGCTGATGCACAGTTCGGCAGCGATCTCGTTGACACTCTTGCCCTGCGCCAACAGACGCAAGACCTGAAGCTCTCGTTCGGAGAGCCGCCCGTGGTCCGGTGCGGGTGTCAGCCCACTGGCTTCGAAAGCCATACTTTGCGCTACGACGGGGTCGATGAAGCGGCCCCCGGCGGCCACCTTGCGTACCGCCGTTAACAGGGTCTCGGGCTCGGCATCCTTGCTGACGTAACCATTGGCGCCGGCGCGCAACGCACGCTGCGCGATCAAAGGCTGATCGTGCATGCTTACGACCAAAATGGGCAAAGCCGGGAAGTGGGCTTTCACCCGGACGATAAGATCGCCGCCGCTGATGCCTGGCATGCTCATGTCGAGCAGGACGAGATCGGCCTCGGCGGCACGCAGCCGGTCCATCAGCTCCGCTCCGTCCGCAGCTTCGCCCGCCACCGTCAAGTCACTGAACAGCGCGAACAGCTGCTTCAAGCCCTCGCGCATGAGTTTGTGATCGTCAGCAATCAACAGCCTGATCATGAATGTCCTCTTTCGCTCGTATCCGAAGGCAGGCTATCGAGGTCGCCGCACGGCAATTTCAGATCGATACGGGATCCTCGACCGGGCCTACTGCCGATGACGACCTCTCCACCGATGCGCCTTGCCCGCTCTCGGATGCCCAACAACCCGAACGATTTTCGCCCCACCGCTTCGGGATCGAATCCCCGCCCATCATCGGACAACTGCAGCCTACATAGACTATCAGCCCAGCTCAGTTTGATGTCGACGCGCTGAGCGCCGGCGTGACGCGCCACGTTCGTCAGCCCTTCCTGAACAGCCCGGAACAACACCATGGCCTGCTCTTCGCTCAGCGGCGGCTTGCCGTCCTGCGCTTCAAGACGGCACGGAATACCGCTGTTGCGCGTAAATTCCTCTCCCAGCCATTCCAACGCAGGTACTACACCGACCTCCAGAGCAGCCGGCCGCAAGCGGTAAGCGACATCGCGCACGACCTGGATACTCCGATCGGAAAGCTCCAACAGCTTGGCGATACGCTCGCCCAGCACAGGCGCATCGCCGCCGGGCACCATTCGCAGGGTGGAAATGCCCAGCTTCATGGCCGTCAGCACCTGCCCGAGTTCATCATGGACTTCATGGGCAATGGAGTTTCGCTCTTCATCCCGTGCCCGATCGCGCAAAGCACTCATTTCACGCAACTGGCGCTGCGACTCTTCCAAGCGCTGCTTGGCTTTGGTCAGATCGGTAATATCGTGTCCGACGGCAAGCGCGCCGCTGACCTGCCCCTGCGCATCACGTTCCGCCACGATGTGCACTGAATAATAGCTCTTGTTCCCCGCCACCCCCTGGCCCGCTTCATCACCACCGATACTGAGGACGATATCGGCAGGTTCGCCCGTCTCTATCACCGTCCGCAGATACGCTTCGTACACCTCGGCGGACATGCTAACTCCAGCACTCCACAGATCTCCAACGGCGACGTTGGACACGCTTTCACGTTGCATAGAAGCCTTCTCTTCATAGGCGGGATTGACGTAAACCCTTCGGCATTCCAGGTCGTAGCGGATGATGATGTCGGGCGCGTTCTCCGCCAGCGTGCGGAATTCCCGCTCGCTGGCTCGCAGGGCCTGCTCGGCAAGCCTCAGACGCGTAATAGTATGTGCAATCCCCAGCACGCTGACGATTCTGCCGCTGGTATCCCGTTCAGGGACATGGCGGATTTCGAACACCTCGGTCCCATCCGGCGTCCGCCAACGCGCCTCACATTCATTGGCCTCACCGGTGGCAAACGCTTTGCGAATGCATTCCTCCAATGCCTCGGCCTGTCCCTCGGGTCCGCGCTGATCCAGTTCCATCTGGCGCTTGCCAATGAGGCTTTCGGCCGGCATCTGGAACGCGTGCTCGACGACCGGATTCGCATAGATGAAACGACATTCGTGGTCGAACCGGGCCAGAAAATTCGGCAGATTCTCGCTCAGCGTACGGAAACGCAGTTCGTTTTCCTTAAGTTCGTGTATATCCCGGGCGATGGCGAGCACGCTGCTCACCGCACCGTCAGCGCCCAGCTCCGGCACGATACGCAGATGGTGCCAGCGGATATCGCCAGTCGACGCCCGATAGACGACGTCGTCATGGCTCTGCTCCTTCCCGGTCGTCGCGGCGTGCCTGATCCTTTCCATGTAGCGATTCACATCGACCACCGGCGAATACCCATCTGCCGGTGTCCTGCCCAGCAATTCCGCCTCGGGATGCCCGATTAGCCTCAGCATGGCTGGATTCAGGTAGACCAGCCGACACGACAGATCGTAACGGACGATGGCGTCCGGCGAATGCTCGACCAATGCACGGAAGGCCTGTTCGCTGGCATCGAGACGGTCTTCGGCCAATTTACTCGCCGTGATATTCCGAGACAGCACCACAAAACGCGGAGGCTCCCCCGGAGGAACGCGCTTGCGGGCAACCGACAGTTCAAACCACTCGCGACCGCTGGGCAGCGGCCGCTGGATTCGCACCCCGACGGACCGGCCTGTTTCTTCTGCCTCGCACAGCGCCGCCATGCATCTCTCGGCCGTCGCTCGCGGCAGATAGTCATTCAAATTCCTCACGTCGTGATACCGGCCGTCGCGCCGCACCGACCTGTAGTCATGGCAATCCCCGTCGCGCCCGGTTTCGAACAACGCATCCGGCAACGCCTCGAGTATCGCCTGCTGATCGCGCCGGGTTTTCTGCAGTTCGGCGTTGATCAGGGCCAGCCGCCGGTTGTCCCGGCGCTGACGCAGCAAAAACAGCGTGATGCTCAGCAGAAGAAGGATACCTCCGGCTACCAACGTCAACAGCCAGCGCCGCTGCGCTTCGAGTATCGAGTCTTCGTGTTCCAACGCTGAAATGTGTTGCTCCATCGAAGCCTCGGGCACCGGACCGCGTGCGACCGGACTGACGTCAGCGACAGGCGTCACCAACGAATAACGCTCCTCTGCATGCGCCAACCGCCAACTGCCTTTTGCCCTGTTCCACCCCGAATCGGCCTGCATCCGCCAACCGTGGATCGGGGCTACGGCAGCCGCCTGCGGAACAGGGCACGCAAACAGCAGAAACACGGCCAATGCCATCGGCAAGCGATTCACTTCAAAACCTCGATCCGACATTTTTCGATTTCCCAATCAAGCGTCCAATTTTCATCATCATGATAAGGAATATAGAATTCTCCACCCTCTCGAACCACAGGTACAAAACGCCCCCCAGACACCGGACTCGAGATTGTCACGTCGGCCCGAAACCGACAGAACCCGCGTAAAACCACGTAAACCGCACTAAACCCGGCTTAAAGCGGCCCCCTCCGATGCGCTATGCTCAAGACCTGTTCATGCGCGACAGGAACTCGGACGGCTTGCGCACAGTCCTAACTTGCTAGACTCATTCGCGCCCCGCGCCGCCGGCCGAGCCATCCAACTATCAGTTATGGAATCCGTTTTATGACGCACGCACTTTCCCGACTCAGCCGACGCTGGGCTGCGCTGAGCCTGGTCACCTTGCTCGCTCTCGCCACCCAGGCCTGCGCCAAAAGCGACGACCAGAATTCCCAGCAGCCGGCGCAGACTCAAAGCAGTTCCCAAAGCGCGGCCGCCCTGAGCAGCCTGCCGAACTTCAGCAAGCTGGTCGAACACGCCGCACCGGCTGTGGTCAGCATCACCGGCGTGCGCACCATCAACAACGGCTCCGCGGCCAGCCAAATCATGCCAAACCTGCCGCCCGACAGCCCGTTCCGGCAGTTCTTCAAGCACTTCTTCGACCAGCAGGGACCCAACAGCCAGCAGCCGCAGAGCAAGGAGCGGATTCTCGGCTCGGGCTTCATCATCTCATCCGACGGCTACATCGTGACCAACCGCCACGTCGTAGTCGGCGACACTGAACTCAAAGTGCGCCTGCTCGACCGCCACGAATACTCGGCCAAAGTCATCGGCATGGACAAGCGGACCGACCTCGCCCTACTGAAAATCGATGCCAAGGGCTTGCCCACGCTGTCCCTCGGCGACTCTAGCAAACTCAAGGTCGGACAATGGATACTCGCCATCGGCAACCCGTTCGGTTTCGACTACAGCGCCACCCAGGGCATCATCAGCGCGTTGTCGCGCAACCTGCCCAATGAAAACTACGTACCTTTCATCCAGACCGACGCCGCCGTCAACCCCGGCAACTCCGGTGGTCCTCTGCTTGACCTCAAGGGCCAAGTCATCGGCGTGAACTCGCAGATATACACCAATTCCGGCGGTTTCATGGGACTGTCCTTCGCCATCCCGATCAACATCGTCAAAGACGTCGTCGCGCAGATCAAAGCGCACGGCAAGGTCAGCTACGGCTGGCTCGGCGTGATGGTCCAGGACATGAACCAGAGCCTCGCGCAGTCCTTCGGTCTGCAGCAGCCGGAGGGCGCACTGATCGCCCAGGTCGAGCCCCATAGCCCGGCATCCAAGGCCGGACTCCAGGCCGGTGATATCATCCTCAAATTCAACGGCAGCACTATCGGGCGTTCCGGCGACCTGCCCCCGCTGGTCGGCTCCACCCCGGTCGGTACCAGCGTGCCGGTGGTCATACTGCGCAACGGCAAACGCCTCACCTTGGACGTCACCATCGCCGCGCTCAAGGAGCCCAAGGCTTCGAAACAGGCCCGGTCCTCCGAACACGCCGACAAGGGTGGACGCCTCGGCATCATCCTCGAAAACCTTACCGCCGATCAGCGCAAGCAACTCGGCGTTGGCAAACACGGCGTCCTGATCAGCGGCATCGATCCAAACGGCATCGCCGCCCAGAGCGGACTGGAGCCGGGCGACGTCATCCTGCAGTTCGGCCACATCCAGATCGACGATGCCGCGCAGCTTGCCAAACAGGTGCACAATGCCCCGACCGGACGCCCCATCCCCGTGCTGATACTGCGTGAGAAAACGCCGCTGTACACCACGATCACCATTCCCAAGGGTAAATAGCACCGCGTCAGGGCCCACTCCGGTGTAGCCCTGACGCTTTGCAAGCCGGGCGCGACATTCAGCGAAACAGCTATCCGGGGGGTTGCAAGACGCACGAAGCGCTGCACTGCCCTTCGTTCAGTGTATCCCCACCGATCATCCAAGGAAGGAGGACGTATGCAACACGCACACTACGATCTGGGAATTGTTGGCCTGGGGGTCATGGGCGCCAACCTGGGGCTCAATATCGCCAGCCGCGGGCGCAGCGTCGCCGGATACGACCCCGACTCCGCCAAAGGCCAGGCCTTCGACCGACGAGGAACGTCCGAGCTGGGTGACATCGACGGCGCCGAAACTGCAGCCAGCGCAGAGGTGGAAGCGTTCGTAAGCGCGTTAAAGAGCCCGCGAGTGATGATCCTGCTGGTGCCCGCCAACGTCGTCGACAGCGCCCTCGATAACCTCGTCCCTCATCTGGGCGAAGGGGACATCGTCATCGATGGCGGCAACTCCCACTACCCGGACAGCGAACGCCGCCAGCGGCGCCTGGCCGAGCGCGGCCTGCACTTCATCGGCATGGGCGTCTCCGGAGGTGAGGAAGGCGCCCGCCACGGTCCCAGCATGATGCCGGGCGGCGACACTGCAGCCTGGGAGCGGATCCGGCCTCTGCTGGAGCCGGCTGCCGCGCATGCCGGGGATGGAGCGCCGTGCGTCGCATGGATCGGCTCGGGCGGCTCCGGACACTTCGTAAAAATGGTGCACAACGGCATCGAATACGGGCTGATGCAGCTCATCGCCGAAACCTATGACGTGCTTTCGCGCGGACTCGCGCTGCCCCTGGAGGAAATTCGCGACCATTTCGCCGCGTGGAGCGAGCGCCACCTGTCCGGCTACCTGATCGAAATCACCGCCGACATTCTCGTCCAACAGGACGCAGACGGCGGCCACCTGCTCGAACGCATTCGCGATGCTGCGCGTCAGAAAGGCACCGGACGTTGGACCACCGAAGCCGCTCTGGCGCTTGCTATCCCCACGCCGACCATCGACGCCGCCGTCACCGCACGCGGCCTGTCGAACTTCTACGACCTGCGCCAGAGCGGCGCCGAAGTTCTCCCCGGACCCCGGCCCGGCGAAGAACAAACGGCCCTCACGGAGGCCGGTCTGCCGCAGGCGCTCGAGGGCGCCCTGGAAGCGGCTATGCTCCTGACCTATGCCCAGGGCATGCACCTGATCGCCGCGGCCAACGCCGAATACGACTACGGCCTGCACTGCGGCACGGTGGCACGCATTTGGCGCGGCGGCTGCATCATTCGCGCCGCACTGCTCGATGACCTCAGCGCCGCCTACGAGCGCCAGCCCGAGCTTCAAAACCCGCTATTCGATCCGGCGCTGGGTTCACGGATCGGCGAGTTGCAGAGCAGCCTACGCAAAGCTGTCGCGGCAGCGGCCACCGCCGGTATCCCATCGCCGGCAATGAGTTCGGCCCTGGCCTACTACGACGCGCTGCGCAGCGCGCGCCTGCCGGCCAACCTGATCCAGGCCCAGCGCGACTATTTCGGCTCGCACACCTACGAGCGCCTCGATCGAGGAGGCAGCTTCCACACGCAGTGGGCACAGGCAACGAAGTCATGAAAACGCAACCGGTCCGCAACCCCTTCACACTGGTGCTGTTCGGCGCGGGCGGAGATCTCGTCTGGCGCCTCGTGGTGCCGGCGCTGTTCGCCCTGTTCCGCAAGAGTCACCTCTCCGAGGGCTTCCGCCTGCTCGGCGTCGATCGGCTCGAGTATGGACGCGAGGAGTTCTGCGCCCATCTTGGCGAACACTTCGACAGCGAGACGCCTGAGCAATGGAAGGCCTTTTGCGAACACGTCGACTACCTGCGCGGCGATTTTCTCGAACACGAGACCTACCAGCGCATAGACGAGCAACTACAGGGATACGAACGGGAGTTCGGCGATCAGGCCGAGCGTGTGTTCTATCTCGCCACGCCGCCCGCGCTGTTCGCCCCGATCTCCGTGCGCCTGGGACAGGCCGGATTGGGCGAAGCGCGCGAACACGCCCGTCTCGTGGTCGAAAAACCGCTCGGTCACGATCTCGCATCGTTCCGCGAAATCAATGGAAGCCTGACCCAGCACTTCGTCGAGGAACAGATTTTCCGCATCGACCATTTCCTGGGCAAGGAGACGGTGCAGAACATCCTCGCCCTGCGCTTCGCCAACCCGCTGTTCGAGCCGGTCTGGAACCGCAGCTACATCGATCACGTCGCCATCACCGTCGCCGAGTCGCTGGGTGTCGAAAATCGCGCCGGCTACTACGAAGGCTCCGGGGCCTTGCGCGACATGCTGCAGAACCACCTCATGCAGCTGCTCTGCCTGGTCGCCATGGAACCTCCGGTCGCCTACGACGCCAACGACATCCGCAACCGCAAAATGGACGTCATGCACGCCCTGCGCCCGATCACGCCAGACCGCGTCCATGAATACGCCGCCCGAGGCCAGTACGGAGCCGGTTGGATTTCAGGTCAGTCGGTGCCCGGATACCGTCAGGAACCCAAGGTCGCCGACGACTCGGAAACCGAAACCTACGCGGCTTTGAAGCTGCACATCGACAACTGGCGCTGGCAGGACGTGCCGTTCTACCTGCGCACCGGCAAACGCATGCCCGCCAAGATTTCGGAGATTTCCATACGTTTCAAGCCCGTGCCGCACCATGCCTTCCCAGTCTGGGCAGACCAGGAGAATCAGCCCGTGCGGCTGACCCTGCAGATCCAACCCGACGAAGCAATCCGCCTGCGCTTCATGGTCAAGGAACCCGGCATGCAGTTGCGCCTGCGTCCGGCCGATCTTGTCTTCAACTATGCCGACGGCTTTCGCGGCAGCAGCCCCAGCGCCTACGAAACGCTGCTCTACGAGGTGTTGGTCGGAGACGCCAGTCTGTTCATGCGCGCTGATCAGGTCGAAGCGGCCTGGAGCCTCGTACAGCCGGTGCTGGACGTATGGGAAGCCACGCCACCGAGCGATTTCCCGAACTATCAGGCCGGCAGCTGGGGACCGGAAACGGCCGAAATGCTGACCGCACGCGATGGCCGCAGTTGGCTTACGCCCGCGGCGGCACGCGATCAGAGCGGGTGAAGCCGGCGCATACGGCACCGCCTCCGTGCCGGCGCTGGTAGAATCACGCCAACATGGACATTCTAAATCATGCCCTGATCGTCGCCGAACCCTATTTGCGCCAATACGGCTACGCCGCCGTGGTCGTTGGCCTGTTCGTGGAGGGCATCGGCATACCGGCACCGGGGCTTACCCTACTGATCGCCGCATCGCTGCTCGCCGGGCGCGGCGAGATGGACCTGCCCGCGGTTGTTCTCAGCGCCATGGGCGGGGCGCTGGCCGGCTACAACCTGGGCTACCGCATCGGCAGTTTCGGAGGTCACCGGCTGCTGCTGCGTACCCGCCTGATCAACCGCCATCACCTACGCCGCCTGCGGCAGCTCTACCGCCGCTGGGGCGTGCCGGTCGTGATCATCGCTCCGTTCTTCGACGGCCTGCGCCAACTCAACGGTCCCGTGGCCGGCATCATCGACATGCCATGGACGCGTTTCGCACTCGCCAACGCCCTCGGCTGCGCACTGTGGATCGGCTTCTGGGCCATCGCCGCCTATACGTTGAGCGAACACGCCAACACCGCGTTAGCACTCGTTCGCCAATTCAGACCCTGGCTCATCACCGCCGCCGCCGCACTCTTCCTCGGCCTGCTGGTCTATCTGTTCGTCCGCGACCGCAAAGGCAACGGCAACACCTGAGACGCCCAACGCTTCACAGGAGCACTGCACAGCCATGTTTTCGAAAACCTCCATTGTCCGCCTGATGCTGATTTTCCTCTTCAGCCTCGCCACCCACGCACAGGCGGCTCCCGCAGCGCCTTTGAAACCCGGCGTGGCCGCACTCAACCAAATGCAGGTATACGCAGCGCAGGCGCTGGCCGACGTCGAGAGTGCGCGCTCTGCGCTGCACGACGGCTCCACCGCCAGAGTCGCCGACAACCTGGACAAGACCCGTACGATGCTCGTTCTGCTCCGCTCGCGCATGCCTGCAGCCGAATTCCACGCCATGCTCAATGCCGTGCGTTCGCTGATGGACTTCGAGGACAACAAGCAGGTACTACCGCTGTTTCCCAAGCTTTTCTACGCCTTGGACGACCTCCCCAAGACCCCTGCCTCCGAAAAAGCGCGAAAAGCCCTGAAACAGGCCGAAAATGCCCTGCGCAAACCGGATCGGGCAACCGCCCTGCGCGCGCTCGACCGGGCCGACTCGGACTTCAGCGATCCGTTCCTGACGCCGCCGCTGGACGCTGCCGAGCACGATCTGACGGCGGCCATCACATCACTGACCCAAAGCGGCAGCTCACTGAACGACGCGGCTCTCAAAAAACTCGCCGGCGACCTGATCAGTCTGCACCGGGCGCTGGCGACCTACCCGCTGGACATGTCGCCCAACGCGCCGGCCTCGCTTGGCTGAGCGGGATGCACCTCCCCGGGATCGGCAGACAGTGGACTACCGAGTGCCTACTTCATCAGTGGAGGCAGTGCGATTACCACTCCGAACGCCGCCCATCCTGCGTTCGGAGTGGCTTCACTATCACTGTCCCCCGGCCTCGTTCACTTCGCTCTGCGCCCGCCGCCCGAACCAGCGTTCCGCACTGACGTAGAACGCCGGCGTCACATACAGCGTCAGTAACTGCGAGAACAGCAAACCGCCGACCACGGCGATACCGAGCGGCATGCGGGAACTGGCATCGCCACCGAGACCCAACGCGATCGGCAGCGTACCGAGTATCGCCGCCGCCGTGGTCATCATGATTGGACGGAAACGCACCCGGCAGGCTTCTTCGATGGCCGCCTGCGCGTCCAAACCTTCGCGTCGGCGCTCGATGGCGAAGTCGATCATGATGATGCCGTTCTTTTTGACCAGCCCCACCAGCATGATGATACCGACGAAGCTGAACACATCGAGCGGCTGGCGAAACAGGTAGAGCGACAGCAACGCACCGAATCCGGCCAACGGCAGCGCAGTCAGAATGGTCAGCGGATGCACGAAGTTCTCGTAGAGAATGGCCAGGATCACGTAGATCACCAGGATGGTGGCCAGCAGCATCAGGGGCAGGGTCACCAGCGATTGCTTGAAGAACTGCGCCGAACCGGCGAACTGCCCGCTCACGCCCGCCGGCAGCGTACGCTGAGCCAGCGATTCAACCGCCTGCGTGACCTGCTCCAGTGAACGCGAACCATCGAGATTGAACGATACGGTGATCGAGGGGAACTGTCCGTAGTGCTCGATGCTCAGCGGGCCGATGCCGTAGCCCATGCGGGTGATCGATCCCAGCGGCACCAGCGTGCTGCCGTTGCCCGGCACGGTAAGCGCCTGCAGCGCCGCCATGTCTGTCTGGAAACGTGACTCCAGCTCGGCAATGATTTCGTACTGATCCGTCGCGCCGTATATCGTGCCGATGTTGGCTCCGCCGTAGGCCAGATTCAGCGTCTTCTCCAGGTTCTTCGGCGTAACGCCGAGCGCGGCGGCGCGGTCGCGCAGAATGTTGATCCTGATCTCCGGATTACTGAGCTGCAGGCTGGAATTCACCCCCACCAGCCCGGGCACCTGCCTCAGCTTGGGCAGGAATGCCTTGACGGCCTTCTCCAGGCTCGCCTCGTCGGGTCCCTGCAGTACGAACTGATAGTTCGCGTTGCTGCTCATCGCGCCGAATTGGATCGCCGGCAATTCCATGAAAAAGGCCCGCACCGTCGGATATGCCTGCATTTCGCGGCGCAGCCTAGCGATGATCTTAGCCACGCTGCCGCGCTCGCCGGCCGGTTTCAGATGGATGATGATGCGACCGATGTTGCTGCCGCCGAAACCGCCTCCGCCCTGCCCGGCGTTGGACATGATGTTCTCAACTCCCGGAGTCTTGAGCACGGCGTCGGCGATCTGCTGCTGTTCGCGCTTGAGCTGCTCGAAACTGATACCTTCCGGATACTGCAGGTTGGCGAACACCATGCCGCTGTCGCCATTGGGGATGAAGCCTTTCTCCAACTTCCCGAACAAACCGAATGCCGCGACCAGACTGAGTGCCGCCGCCGCGAGTACCAGACGGCGATGGCGCAGCGACCAGACTAGGCTGCGCACGTAGCCGCGCGTCAACGCTTCGAAGCCGCGCTGGAAACGTGAGACCCGCACCTGCTTCTCGGCCCCGGCAGGCGCTGCACGCAGGCGCGACAGCAGCATGGGCGTCAGGCTCAACGCGACCACGCCGGAAAACAGAATCACTACAGCGATGGTCACGCCGAACTGCAGGAACAGCCTCCCGAGCAGCCCGCCCATGAAGATGAGCGGCAGGAACACAGCCGCCAGCGACAAGGTCATGGAAAGAATGGTGAATCCGATCTCCCGGCTGCCGGCCAGCGCTGCCTGCAGCGGAGATTCACCAGCCTCGCGATGCCGTGCGATGTTCTCCAGCATGACCACCGCATCGTCGACCACGAAGCCCACCGACAACGTCAGCGCAAGCAGGCTCAACACGTTCAGGCTGTAGCCCAGCACATGCATGACAACGAAGGTACCCAGGATCGAGACCGGAATCGCAAGCACCGCAACCAGCGTCTGGCGACGCTCGCCGAGAAACAGCCAGATCACGCCAGCCACCAGCAAGCTAGCCAGCACCAACGTCATTGCCACTTCCTCGACCGCCGCGCGCACGTAGGTCGACTTGTCATAGAGGATATGTAGCTGAGCCCCGGCCGGCAGTGCCCGTTCCAGGCCCGGCAGCAGCGCGCGGATGCGATCGACGACCTGCACCGTGTTGCTGTTCGGCTCGCGCACCACGGCGAGCACGATGCCGCGCTGCTTGTTGATCCAGGTCGCTCTCGTGTTCTGCTGCGCGCCGTCGACGGCATGGCCTACCTGGTTCAGCGTCACCGCGGCGCCGTTGCTGTAGGCCAGCACCATATGATTGAAGGCCTTGGCGTCGCCCAACTGGCCGTCGACGTTGAGGCTGTAGTTGCGCGCGCTGCCCTGCAGCGTGCCCTGCGGGAGGTTGACGTTCTGCGACCCCACCGCATCGCTCACGTCGGTGAGCGAAATGCCGCGCGCCTGCAGCTTGTAGGGATTCAGATACAGGCGCACGGCATAGGTCTGGCCGCCGAACACCAGTACGTTGGAAACGCCTTGCACGCCGGACAGTTTCGTCGCCAGACGGTTCTCGGCGTAGTCGTCCAGTTTGTACAGCGGCATGTTCGGCGCCGACAGGCCGATGAACAGGATCGGACTCGCCGACGGATTTTGCTGCCGCACGGTCGGTGTCGAGGTCATGGTCGAAGGCAGAAACCGCGTCGCCAGATTTACTGCGGCCTGCACGTCCTGCGTCGCCGCGTCGATGTTGCGGCTCAGATCGAACTGCAGCGTGATGCGCGTGCTGCCCGTGCTGCTGGTCGAATTCATCGACAGCAGGCCGGGGATGCTGGAAAACTGCTTCTCCAGCGGGGAGGCCACCGCCGAAGCCATGGTCTGCGCACTAGCGCCGGACAGCGAGGCGGACACCATGATCGTGGGAAACGACACGGAAGGCAGCAGCGCCACCGGCAGTCCACGTACTGCGAACACGCCGAACAGCACCAGCGCCATGGTCAGAACCGTGGTCGCGACCGGGCGGCGGATGAACGGTTCGGCCAGATTCATGGCCTGGCGGCTCCATTCGGCTTGTTACCAGCTCCGCTGGCGCTGCCCTGCCCGTCCGCCTGCAGCACCCTGACTGGCGCGTTCGGCCGGATGCGTGCCGGCAGCGGATAGATCACTTCATCGCCGCTTTTCACACCCTTGCCGATCACGGCCTTGTCCGCAGTTGTCAGCGCCACCGTCACCGGCTGCACCACCGCCTTGCCGCTTTTGACCAGATAAACGAAATTGCCGTCCTGCCCCGGCTGCACCGCGCCGCCCGGCACCACCAGCGCGTCCTGCAACGATCCCAAGCGCAGGCGCACCGTCACGAACTGCCCTGGCCAGAGCTTACCGTTCGCGTTATCCACCTGGCCCTGCAGGGAAATCGTTCCCGTGCTGGAACTCACACCATTGTCCACCACGGTGAGGTGTCCCTTGCCGATGACCTGAGTCGCATCCTCGTGCAGCACCTCCAACGAACCCTTGTTGCCACTTTTCGGCAGGGCCAGCACCTGCGACAGCATCGACTGCGGCAGCGCGAAGTTCACCAGCAGCGGCGACATCTGCTTGAGCGTCACCAGATCCGTCGAGTTCGCCTGCACCATGTTTCCCGGCTGCAGCGCGATCACGCCCAAGCGTCCGGCAATTGGTGCGCGCAGCGTCGTGTACGCCAGATTCAGTTTGGCGGTCTCGATCGCCGCACGGTCCTGCTCGACCTGCGCCCTGTCGGCCTGCGCCGTGGCGACCGCCTGATCATAGGTCTGACGCGTCACGTACTGCTTGGCCACCAGCGGTTTGAGCGACTCCACCTGCCCCGCGGAATAACGCGCCTGCGCCTCGTCGCCCTTGAGTTTGGCCTCAGCCTCGAGCAGTGCTGCACGATAGGAGGCGGAGTCCAGTGAGAACAGCCGCTGTCCCTTGCTCACCATCTGCCCGGAGTGCACCCAGACTTTGTCCAACCGGGCGGTGACCTGCGCGGCGATCGTCACGCTGTGCGGACTGCTCATGGTTCCCGCGGCCATGGTGGTAACAGGCACCGTCTCGATCGTCGGGCGCACCACTTGCACCGCAAGTTCCTGCCCTTCGCGGCCCCCCCGTTGCTGGCCGTTGTGCTGCCCGCAGGCCGACAGCACGACGGCCAGCAAGGGCAACAGCCCCAATACCACTCTATTGCGCATTCATCGCTCCTTCGGGCGGCGTCAGCGTGCCTATGGCGGCGCTCAGATTCGCCAATGCCTGATAACTGTCGATCGCATCACGCGTCACCGCCACGCGAGCGCTAGTCACCGTCGCCTGCGCCGACAGCAGATCCTGCATGGTCGCCAGGCCGACCTTGTACTGTGCCTGCACCGCGTCCAGGGCCTTGAGCGCGTTGTCCAGCTGCGCGCGCGCGCTGGGCAGCGCCGCCGTGGCGCTGCGAAAGGCGTAATAGTCCTGCCAGACGCTCAACTGCGTGGACTGCACCCCGACCCTCAGATTCGCCTTAGCCTCGGCCAGCGAGGCGCGCGCCTGCGCCTCCTCGTAATGGCGCTTGAAACCGCTGAACAGCGGCACGCTCAGCGTCAGAGCGAGGCTGTACTGCCGGCTGGGCGACTGCTCGTTCTGCGCGCGCCAGGTCTGCGTTGCGCCGAACGTAATACTTGGCAGAGCACTGCGCTGTGCCGCACGCAGATCGGCACGCGCCGCGTCGACCTGCGAGCGTGTGCTCTGCAGCGTGGGATTGGCGCGCAGGGCCTGCTGCATCAATGCCTGGACCGAAGCGCGCAGCTTCGGCGGCATGCCAAGATCCAGCGGTACAAGCTGCAGCTTCGTGCCCAACGGCAGACCGACGACGCTTGCCAGCGTACCTTCGTCGCTGGCCACCGTCTGCTTGCCGGCGGCCAGCGCCGCCTGTGCGGAAGCGACCGAGGCCCGCGCCTGATAGACATCGGCGATGGTCGCCTGGCCAGCGCGGCGCTTGGCCTCGGCCGCCTGTAACGCGGCCTTGGACGAGGCCAGCGCCTCGGTATAGGACTGCACTAGCGCGCGGTCGCCCAGCAGCTGGTAATAGGCCTGTTGCACGCCCGACAAAACGGACTGCACCGAGGCGTTCTGGGTAAATATCGCAGCGTTGAACTGAGCCTGGGAAGCATCCACCGAAGCCTTCGTCTGACCAAAATCCCAAACCAGCCAGGACAGCGTCAGATTCGGCCTGAGCGTATTCTGCGGCGGCACGTTCGCACCGGAAGCGGTTGTCGACTGTGACCGCGCCAACGGCAGGCTCAGATCCAGCGTAGGCCACCATGCGCTCTTGGCCTGCCCCAAAACCGCGGCCTGTGCTCGCAGTTTCTCCCAAGCCGCCCGCGTGCTCGGATTATTGCGTAGCGCCAGGGCACTGAGCTGGGCAAGCGTCAGCGCTCGCCCCCTCCATGCCGACGGCAGTTGCGTACCCAGCGGCGAGAGCGGCTGCGCGGGGGCCTGGATCAACCTACCGGACGTATTGTTTAGGCCCTCGTACACACCAAGAGGATCGCCGCCGGCATATGCAGAGGGCGAAGCGAGGCCCAGGCCGGCGAGAAGCATGCCCAGCCTCATGAAACCGATCGACGCTCTTCGTATGTCGTCCATGCGTGCACTCTAGGCCGGGCGCCGCGATTGCGGCGAACTAAATTGTTGCAATGTATTAACGCGTATCGTCCTGTTCATATCTGTTCACAAACTTTGGTCACCGCGAGAAGCCACCGGTAGTATAAGTTTTCCCTGACCCGCCCCGTTCATGAAACACTGAAATACACAGCCCGATGTCCAAGCTGCTCATCGTCGATGACGACCCCAGACTGCGCGCCATGCTGCAGCGCTACCTCGAAAGCCAGGGCTTCGAAATCCGCGCCGTCGACAACACCGCCCACATGGACAGACTGCTGCAGCGCGAGCATTTCGACCTGCTGCTGCTCGACGTACTCATGCCGGACGAGGATGGCCTGAGCGCCTGCCGGCGCCTGCGTGCAAACGGATTCGCTCGCCCCATTATCATGCTAACGGCCCGCGGCGAGCTGCCAGACAAGGTACTCGGCCTGGAACTCGGTGCGGACGACTATCTCGCGAAACCCTTCGAACCACGCGAGTTGGTCGCGCGTATCCGCGCTGTGCTACGGCGCAGCGAAGACCATACGACACCGGCGGCACCGGCCCCGGGAGAGATTCGTTTCGGGCGTTTCCGGCTCGCGCTCGACGAACGCCGGCTCTACGAGGACGAACGCGTCATCGAGCTGACCAGCGGCGAGTTCGCCCTGCTCAACGTGCTGGCGAACCACCCCTTCGAGGTGCTGTCGCGCGAGCGTCTGCAGACCCAGATCCACGGCGGCGATCATCCGCCCGTCGGCGAACGCGGCATAGACGTACTGGTCTCACGCCTGCGCCGCGTGCTCGAAGACAACCCGCGCCGGCCGCGCTACCTGCAAACCGTCTGGGGTCTCGGCTACGCCTTCGCGCCCGATGGGCAACCTCATGCCGCAGGCCCTCAGCGATGATCGGCTCCAGACTGTTACGCAGATTTTGGCCCGACACTCTGTTCGCGCGCATGGTCGTACTCATAGCGACGCTGTTCCTGCTCGGCCAACTGGCGATCTACGCCGTACTGCACTTCTACGGGTTTCCTCCCCATACGCACCGCATCGCCCAGCGCTGGGCGCAATTGCTGACGCTGGCCGCCACCCAGCCCTCTGCGCGGGCTTCGGCCCTGCCCTCGCGACTGGCCGAACTCGGATTGCGTTACGAACCGGGCGACATCGCCCCCTTGCCCGGACACCCGCCCGACGACGCCGCCCTCAAAGCGATTCTCACCGAACTGCGCAGGCTGCTCGGCCCGTCGGCCGAGATCACCGTCGATCCCACGCATAAGCTGCTATGGCTGCGCTGGGACGGCCCGCACCCGGTAACGCTGGCCATCCCCGCCAAGCAGGACATCCCCATCCCCCTTCCATACATCCAGCTCATCGCCCTGATCGCGATCGCCCTGATCGGCGGGGTCATTGCGGCGCGCCAGATAAATCGGCCACTCAAGAGCCTGGTCGACAGCGTCAGCCGTTTCAGCGACGGACAGCTGCCCCGTCCACTGCGCGTGCAGGGACCGCGCGACGTACGCGAACTGGCGGCCCGTTTCAACCGCTTGCTGGAAGACCTGGAACGCCTATTGCGAGAGCGCGAACTGGTACTGGTCGGCGTATCTCACGATCTGCGCACGCCACTCACGCGCACACGACTCGCAGCGGAATTCATACCTGCCCAAGCGGTGGACGTCTGCGACGAAATCGTCGCCAACATCCAAGAAATGGACGCGATCATCGAGCAGTTCATGAACTACGCCCGCGAAGGCCAGGAAGAGCAGAGCAGTCAGGTCGATCTTGCCACCGTGGTCCGCGACACGGTGGAGCGCTACCGTGACGGCCCCCAGGCCTACCCGGTCGAGATCGACGTCCCGGCATCCCTGTCCGCCCATACGCAGCCTCTGGCCATCTCCCGCGCCCTACGCAACCTACTCGAGAACGCGACCAAACACGGCGCCCCTCCGATCGAGGTCAGCCTGCGGCATCGGAACGACGAAATCCGGCTATGCGTGCGCGATCATGGCCCCGGCATACCACCGCAGCGCCTGTCCGAACTACCCAAGCCGTTCACACTGAGCCGCTCGGGAGGCGCGGGTCTGGGGCTGGCCATTGTCGAAGGCATCGCCCGCCGCCTACGCGGCAAGCTGGTGCTCGCGAACGCCGAGAACGGCGGTTTTCTGGTCTGCCTGGAACTGCCTGCCGGCGACCTTCCCCGGGACATACCCGAACGCTCTTAGGGAGACGCTGATTAAATGGCTACGCGGGCGATCTGCTACCTTGCACGCTCCTTCGCCCATCCACTTGATATGTCTTACTCACTGCGCTGCGTACGCCTTGCGGCTCATCCCGTTCGCTCACTTATATCAGCGTCTCCCTGGCAGACTGTCATCACCGCACGGTAGTCCGCTAACCCTCGACATCCTCACCCTGCGGTTCCACCCGGTTGCGTCCGGCCTGCTTCGCGGCGTACAGCCGCTTGTCGGCCCGCTGCAGGCAGGCCTCTACATCCTCACCAGGGTGCGCATGTGCGACCCCGATGCTGAGAGTGATCGTCAGCGGTCCCGCCGGCGTCACGATAGGTTCGTCGGCCAGCGACGCACGCAGCCGCTCGGCGATCGCCATGGCTTCCGCGAACGGCGTGGCGGTCAGCACGGCGAGAAACTCATCGCCTCCCCAGCGCGCCAGGCGGTCTTGGCCGCGCAACACCGCGCGCAGCCGTCGCGAAAATTCACGTAGCACCGCATCGCCCGCGGCATGCCCATGGGTGTCGTTGACCTCCTTGAAAATATCCACGTCGATCAACACCAGCGTATAAGCCGCGTCCCCCTGACGCCGCCCCTCCTCGTCAAGCCGCTTGAGCATGCGCAGCATCGCCCGGCGGTTATAGAGACCGGTCAGGTCGTCCGTACGCGCCTCGCGGGCATGGTTCAAGGCAGCCGTGTGATGCGTCACCACCAGCTCGCGCAGGCGCGCATTGGCCTCGCCCAGTTCACGCGTGCGTTCCTTGACCCGTAATTCCAGGCTCTGGCGGGTATGCTCCACTTCGGTCTGGCTCTCCACCAGGCGCTTCGCCATGTCGTTGTAGGCGTCAACGAGCCGCCGCATTTCACCGTCTGCGCGAACCCGTACCGGCGCCGGAGTGTGGCCGTAGCCCATCGCCTCGATCGACTCGGTCAGTTGCTCCACCGGACGGTTCAAGCGGCGCGAAAGATAGTCTGAGAACAATAGTGCGAGCATCACTGAAAAACCCAGCGACACCATTCCGGCAATATCAATGCGCTGGAATTTGTGCTTCACCTCGTCGGCGCGCATGTCCATGCCGACCAGATAGCGCCCGTCGCCATGAATAAGTGGCGCATAGCCGGAAAGAAAGGTTCCCCACTGATCGCTGTAAACCTGATCGTCGACCGAGGTGTGTTCGAAGCCTTCCAGCAATGTGGGTACCACGTCCTCGTATACAGTACCCGGCAGGGCCTGCTCCTCGGTGCTGTCCGAATCGACAACGAAATACACCTTGTCGCCGACTCGGCGCATGATATAGAGATACGCGATATCCGGATTGGTTGCGCGCAGCTTGCGCAAGCGACTTAGATAGTCGAGATAGACCGGATCGGTGACCTGCTGCGGCGACACGATGCTGTCCAGTCCGCGCGCATCCAGCGAACACCCAACCAGCGCCGCACTGTTGCTCAAACGCCCTTGCAGCCCCTTGAGCACCGTATCGCGTGCACTGAAGTAGAAATACGTCCCGACGCTTCCCGAAACCATCAGGATGGCCGCGAAATGGGATAGAAACAGTTTGGCCCGCAGGGTTGAACGCATTGTTCCCGACTGCCCATCTTGTTGTTATTGAATGCCCTCTCGCACTATAATCCTATTTTTTCGAACGAACCTACCGACGCGCGACAATTCTCCATCGACGGCGTTGACGCTTTCCGGATATCCGGCTAATATTCGCGCCTCACTGGGCGGTTAGCTCAGCGGTAGAGCACTGCCTTCACACGGCAGGGGTCACTAGTTCGATCCTAGTACCGCCCACCAAATAAGCGCTTGGAATACAGCGAGTTATTGAAAAAGACCACCTCTTTCAGGTGGTCTTTTTTTGTCCAAAATTCACCTCATGGACAGTGCGAGTGTCCACGTAGTGTCCACGAAATCCCTTTATATCCTTCTATGTCTGTCCATGGATTGTCCACGGACGGTGAGTTCATGGCCGCGAATATCGATCTGAGCCTTATGGTACCTAGCAAATACCGAAAAACATTATAATGTTTTGTAATTCAATGTCTTATATAACAAATCAGACCTCAAAAGGTTATACTGGCCTCATAATGAACATTGCGACCACCATCAACGCGAAGGCAACCAGGACAGCGCACGCTAGAGTCTGGCAGCGTCGTGACGTGACCGCCGACCCTGCATTCCGTGCGTCCGGGGGATGGTGGCTGATCGGAGCAACCGCCGCGACTTGGCTGTTCGTCGCCCTAGCCGGCGGCATGGCCGGGCTGGTGGTGGGCATCGGTGGCCTGATCGGGACGGTAGCGTACGTATGCATACCGATGATCCGCAGCCTATCGCGATACGCAGTTCGCCAAACGGAGAAAATAGCCCGGCGTCGCACCTATCGGGCGAGCTGGCTGCCCTATATCGCAGAACGTCCTGCCGCCCTGCCGTCTATCCCCTCCCCCCCTCACGTACCCTCCTCGCGTCACCCCGACCGCCTGACCTGTCGCGCCCGCCGGCTGTGCGGGCACCGGAAGTCACGCGGTCGGGGATGCTGAGGCACAACCTGACCTAATCTGATCTGCCTGCATCCCTGATCGCCCCTCACGGGGATCGCATCATGGATCACGTCGCCATACAGGCTCTGCCCGATCTACTCACCACAGAAGAGGTTGCCGACCTCTTACGAATCGCTCCCAAAACCTTGCGGCGCAGCATCGCGGACGGCTCGATCCCGCTTCGCACCGCAAAAGCTGGTGGTCGCCGGCTGCTGTTTCGTAGAACCGAAGTAATCAGCTATATCGACGAGCAATTCGGGGTTGTGACGACTGCCGGCATCAGCGAGCAGCTCGACTCACCAACTCCAGCCAGACGCGGCCGTGGCCGTCCTCGTCTGCAGTCGTCGTGATCGGCATACGCAACCGAAGATCATACGGTGCGTACGCCGACGCCCACGGGCGCCGGGCGGTGGCTAAGTGCGTTCAAAAAATTCCGATCACGGAAATACAACCCCCACAACGAAGACAATCTAAAGAGGGCCATACAATGGGCGCAGGACGACGATGAACGTAACGATCTTCTCCAGGCGTTGGCGCGCCTGGAGAAGAGGAAACGAAAACCGCAGGGTGGTGGTTCTCGAACGCAGCTCAGCAACGAGCTGCTAGACGGGTTTGCTGGCTTTTACCAAACTGCTCCCCGGAGGCCTTATTGTACTAACGATCCAAGGTACGGCCAACACATTCGCCCATTGCATACTGCCGTAAAGATGAGCCACATGCAGCCCAATCCGCCTGGCATGGTTCATTGGTTGGTTTTCGATATTGACCACTCGGATGCAGTAGACGCGTGGCAACGTGCCGGGCTGCTGCAGCCTCAGTTGGTGATGAGGAATACAGAAAATGGACACGCTCATGCAGCGTGGCGGTTGAGCTCCCCAGTTTGCTCGACCGACATCGGCCGCGCGAAACCTATGAGATACGCGCGAGCGGTACAGCGGGCCATGCTCAAAGCACTCGATGCCGATTCAGGCTATTCCGGCGGCTTGCTAAAAACGCCTGGTCATAAAGCGTGGGAAACGATCGTGGCGGCTGATATTGTGCCATATTCATTGTCAGATCTAGCGCAGAGTCTAGACCTTCGAGCCACAGCCAATCGTACCGCATCAGAAGACATCGACACCGCGGGCTTGGGCCGAAACTGCACCATGTTCGAGATCGGGCGAAAATGGGCTTACACCGCGATATCAGGCTACTGGGGACCGGCCGGCTACGATGTATGGCGACAAGCGGTCACCGCACGCCTAAGCGACATTAACGCGCAGTTCCCAGTGCCGTTGTTGGATTCCGAAGTGCGGGCCACAGCCAAATCCATCGCGCGCTGGACGTGGCGCAACATAACTCCTGCGAGCCGTGCCAACCTGATCGCGCGCACTCACACATCTGAGCAACAAGCCGAGCGCGGACGGCGGGCGCAGAATCAGGCCGCTGCTGGGCGCGCATCCGCAAAGATCCGCAGAGCCGTCACAGCAGGTCTGAGAGCCTTGGCACACCAGTTAGTCCTCCAGGGGCTCAGCACCCGCGAAATCGCACACGAACTCGATGTGAACCAGTCTACGGTTGTCCGTTGGCTGAGGTGATGCACGAACGGCCTAGATCAGATAGCAGCGCCTCCAGGCGGCGGCGGTGGGC